>JAYVXL010000531.1:0-15221 GCA_043785185.1 Myxococcales bacterium | reverse complement strand
GGTTCTCGACGACGCGGCCCAGCAGATCCGCGTCGACCTCGAAGACCCCGTCGACCTCGATGGCCCATGACAGATGGACGTTGCGGAGCCTCGCCTCCGTCCGGTGGTCCTCGGCGATCTTGGCGACGAGCGATTTGAGCTCCACCGGCGCGAGGCGCGCGACGAGCCGGCCGTCCTCGCTCTTGGCGATGTCGAGGAGGTTGGCGATCATGCGAAAGAGGCGCGCGCTGGCGGAGCGGCAGTCGTCGAGCGCGCCGCGCACGTCGTCGGACGTGCCCTCTTCGGGGAGGCCTCCGATGGCGACGTCGAGGTTCATCGCGATCGCCGACAGCGGGCTCTTGAGGTCGTGGACCATGAGCGCGGCCATCTCGTCTTTGAACGCCTGCAGGCGCAGGAGCTGCTCGTTCTGGGCGGCCAAGGCGCGCTGGTTCTTGCGGAGGTTCAGCAGGTTCTTGACGCGCGCACGGAGATCGTGGCGCGCGATGGGCTTCTCCAGGATCTGCTCGGCGCCGGCCTCGAGCGCGTGGGAGCGCGTCCGCTCGTCGCCCACGTCGGTCATGAAGACCACCGGGAGGTACGCGTCGCGCTCGCGAAGCGCGTGCGACACCGCGAACGCGTCGGGCTCGCGCGCCGCGACAAGCAGCAGATCCGGCGCGCGCGCCGAGCACGCGGCCGTCGCGCTTTCGCACGTCGCGAACACGGCGACCTCGTAGCCGCGACCCGCGAGATCGGCGACGACGAGGTCGCGGGTGCGCGGGTCGGAGTCGACGACGACGACGCGCGCCACGGTGGCGGCCGCGTTCGGCGCTGGCGCGATCGACGCCACAGGCTTCGCGTCGTCGTCGATGGACGCTGCCGCGCGCGCGACCGCGTGCGCGCCCGAGCCGCGCTTGTCCGCGGCGAGCGGGTCGACGCCCAGCACGCCGAGCACGAGCCGCCGAAGCGCGCGCGCGCCGCCGCGGACGTGGGTCGCGTACTCTTCGCGCTGCTCGGCGGCGAGCGTCCCCGTGTCCGCGGCGAGGAGCTGCGAAAATCCGAGGACGGCGTTGAGGGCGCCGACGACCTCGCTCGCCACCTCCTCGCGCGTCTCATCGCCCGAGGCGGGCGGCGTCGGGCGCTCCAACGACATCCTGGTCACCCCTTCGCGATGTCGGCGACCACCGCGGTCCACTCGTCCGCGTCGATCGATTCGAACGCCGCGTGGACCTCGGGGTCGAACTGCGGGCCCACCGCGGCGGCGATGATGGCGCGCGCCTCGCCGTCGGACTTGGCGGCGCGGTACGGGCGGTCGCTGCGGAGCGCGTCGTAGGCGTCGACAATCTGGAAGATGCGCGCGTCGACCGGGATCGCGTTGCCGGCGAGGCCGCGCGGGTAGCCGTTGCCGTCGCGGCGCTCGTGGTGGCACTGGATGATCGGCATCGCGCGGTGGAGCGCGGGCACGTCCCGCAGGAGCGAGACGCCGAGGTCGGGGTGCTTGCGCAGGTCGGCCCACTCTTCGTGGGTCAGCTCGCCAGGCTTGAGCAGCACCGCGTCGCGCACGCCGATCTGACCGACGTCGTGGAGCAGCGCACCCAGCTCGACGTCGAGCATGCGCGATGGCGAGAACGCGAGCTGCGACGCGAGGCGACCTGACCACGCGGCCACGCGCATGCAGTGCGTCTCGCTCTCGTAGTTCCGCATCGCCAAGACACGGACGATGCTCTTGGCGAGGCTGCGCGCCTCCTCGCTGATCGCGGCCACGTTCTCCTCCGGCCGCCCGGCCAGGAGCTCGACGAGCGTAGGGACGAGGCGCTGCGCGCTGTCGCGCTTGCTGACGAACGCGTGCACCGAGTACGGGACCATCATGTTCGCGACGCGTCCGAAGTCGGTCTCGCTCGTCATGAGGACGCGCGCGGCGCGCGGCGCCGAGTGGGCGAGCATCGCGAGGACGAGGTGCCCGCCCATCTGCGGCATGTTGAGATCGCTGACGATCGCGTCGGCGCCCTCGCAGACGACGACCTCCATCGCGCGCTTCGGGTCCGCGGTCACCGTCACCCTGTAACCCGCGCCCGTGAGGAGGCGGTCCGCGGCGCGGAGCACCGTGTCGTCGTCGTCGAGAACCACCACGTGCTTCAGACGGGCCTCCGAGATGTGGCCATGCGCGCTTTGCATGATCTAGGAGAACGGTCGAAGGTCGCAAGACCTTTAGCGCGGACGCGCCGGGGGTTGCCCGCCACGGCCGCGACGGGGGCTACACCTAGAAGAAGAGGTCGGCGATCTGGTCGGGGCCGGGCGGGTTCACGAGCGCCGTGAGGTCGCGCACACCGCCCGCGATCAGCGACAGGAGCGGCGACGGCCACACGCCGAGGAGCACGACGAGCACGACGAGCGGCGCGGCCATCGCGAGCTCGCGCGCCGTGATCTCTGGGATTTTGCCGGAGAACGGCGCGAGGGCCGGCCCGTCGCGCAGCGCCCTGGGCACCTCGCCGAAGAGGAGCGCGTGGAGCGTCGTCATGTGGTAAGTCGCCGTCAGGGCGACGCCGAGCGCCGCGGCGACCGTCAGCGCCTTGTGGAGCGGGAAGGCGCCGAACAAGGGGAGCACCTCGCCCCAGAAGCCGACGAGGCCGGGCATGCCGAGCGAGGCGAAGGCCGCGACGCCGAGGAGAGCGGCGTACATCGGCACCTCCCGCCCGAGGCCGGCGATGCGGCCGATCTCCCGCGTCCGCACACGCTCGAAGAGGCCGTCGAGGAGCAGGACCATCAGCGCCCCGAGGACCCCGGAGCCGACCATCTGGACGGCGCAGCCCGCGATGCCCTGCGGCGTCAGCGAGCCGAGGC
Source organism: Myxococcales bacterium (assembly GCA_043785185.1). GTDB lineage: Bacteria > Myxococcota_A > Polyangia > Polyangiales > Polyangiaceae > JANYHK01. Next base: position 12,404 of record JAYVXL010000531.1, on the reverse strand, counting down.
CAATGAGACAGAAGCCGGCTTGGCTCATCGACGCGTACGCGTACATTTTTTTGAGATCGGACTGCGCCATCGCGCAGAGCCCGAAGTAGACGACGTTGACGACACCGAGCGCGACGACGGTACCCGCCGCCCAGCGGCTCGCCTCGGGCAGCACGCCGAAGCACATGCGCGCGATGCCGTACGCGCCGAGCCGCAGCACGAGGCCGACGAGGACGATCGCGACGGGCGTGGGAGCCGCCACGAGCGCGTCGGGCAGCCAGCGGTGCAGCGGGAACACCGGCAGCACCACGGCGAAAGAGAGAAACAGGCACACCCACGCGACCTTCACGAGCGGCATGCCGAACAGCGAGGCGTGCTTCGCGTGGAACGCGACGCGCATCAACTCGGGGACCGCGAAGGTGTGGGTGACCGTCGTGCCATCGACCAGGAACGTGCGATCGGTGTTCGCGTACAGGGCGAGGACGGCGAAGAGCATGAGGCCGCTGCCGAGGACCGTGAAGAGGAGCGTCTTGGCCGCTGCCTGCTCGCGCCGCTCGCCGCCCCACGCGCCGAGGAGGAAATACAGGGGCACGAGGACCGCCTGCCAGCACACGACGAAGAGGACGAGGTCGAGCGCGACGAGGGCACCCATGATCCCCGCGAGGAGGACCATGTAGAATGCATAGAACCCCTTCACGCGGCGCTCCACGCTGCTTGCGGCGAGGACGCCCACGAGGCCTAGGACCGCGGTGAGGAGGACGAGCGGGATGCTCGTGCCGTCGACGCCGACGAAGTACTCGACGCCGAGCGCGCGGACCCACACCACGCGCTCGACGAGCTGGTAGCCGTCGTTGCCGTCGATGCGCGTCATGTCGCCGTCGAACGCGCCGCACGCCCACACGGCGAGCACGCACTGCGCCGCGCACGCGCCGACGGCGACCTTGCGGAGGAGCCCGTCGTCCGTGTGCCCGCGCAAGGCCGTCACGACGGCGAACGCCGCCGCGAGGAGCGGGAGCAGGACGAGCCACGAGAGGGCGTGGTCCGTCACCGGCCCAAAGCCGCGCGGAAGCTGCGCGTGGACGCCCATCGCGACCTCGCCTGCGGCCTCGTCGCTCGAGGTCACGACGACGTGCGCGAACGCTTGATGGACGCGCGCGTCGCGATCGGGTGTCCACGTGACCGTGACCTTGCGCGACGCGCCGGGCGCGAGGGTCGCCGTCGTGCCGCCGCCTTCGGCGAAGCGGACGGCGAGCTTCGCGGGGGCGCGCACGTCGTCCTCGTCGCCGCGGAGGGCGAGCCGCGACACGGCGAGCGGCTCGGCGCCGACGTTCTTCAGGAGGACCTCGCCGACCCACGCGCCGTCCCTCGCGGCGAGCTCGACGGGCCCCGCGCCACCGGTCGCGGTCGTGAGCGTGAGCGCGCCGCGCGACGGCCCGCTCCGCGGCGCGGCCGGGGCTTGCGCGAAGAGCGGCCGCGCCTGCAAGAGCCAGGCGGCGACGACGAAGAGGGCGAGGCAGATGAGGAGGCGGGCGTGTCTCATGGAGCGTGCCGGAGCGCGAGGTAGAGGGCGAGCGCGAGGAGGGAGAGCAGGCCCGTCGCCAAGGTGGCGCGCGCGCGCGGGCCCTTGCGCGCGGTGCGATCGGCGAGCGCGTCGACGCCCGCGCCCAAGCGATCGTCGGCGGTCGCGACGAAGAGCGACGCGGCAGTGACCGCGGCGCCGAGCGCGGCCTGCGCGCCGTCGAGGACCCAGCGCTCGAGGCCCAGCGCAGCGCGGGCGAGCGCGGGCGCGGGCGGGAGGCGGGGCGGCGTCGCAGGCGCGGCGACGTCGGCGTCGGCGGCCTCGGCGAGGCGAGGCTTGCCCGCGCCATAGCGCGCGCCCGCGACGAGCCAGCCGAAGTTGGCGACGCCGAGCGCGACGAGGAGCAGACCGATCGCGAGGCCTGCGCTCGGCGGCGTCGCGGGGACGGACCCGCCGGCGGTGACGTCCGCCAGCCACTCGTCCATCGCGGAGAGGCCGCCCTTGCCGACGAACGCGCCGCCGACGCCGAGGACGACGCCGAGCACCGCGGCGAGGCCCGCGAGGAGCCACGCCAAGGAGGGGACCGTCGCGGGCGCCGCCGCGCGCGCCTCCGCGCCCGCGCTCGCCGCTCCGCCGAACGCGCGCAGGTGCACGCGTCGCGCGGCGTACGCGCCGAGCCCCAGCGCCGCGGCGCCGAGCACGCACGGAACCCACCCCGGCAGGCGCCCTGTCGCGCGCGTGTGGACCGCGCCGAGGAGGACCGCGAGCTTGGGGACGCTCACGAGCCACGACGACGCGCCGGTCACGAGCCACAGGCGCGCGACGCCGCGCGCGGGACCCGTGAGGCCGCCCATGCGGCGCAGGTCCGTTCCGGCCGTCGGCTCGAGCGCCGCGACGCACGCCCACGTCGCGCCGCCGCCGAGCACCGCGACGGCGAGCGCGAGCGTCGCCGCGGCGGGCGCTCCGACGCCGGCGCCGAGGAGCGCGAAGCCGAGCTCCGCAGACGCGAGGTGCAGCGCGACGCCGCGAAGGTCGGCGGCGCGTGACGCGCGCCACGCGCCGAGCGCCGCGCTGCCGCCGCCGCCGAGCGCGAGCGCCGCGCTGACCGGCGCGCTCAGCTGCGTGAGGAACTGAAGGCGCAAGACGAGGTGCACGCCGAGGACCGCGCCCGTTCCCGCGACGAGCGCGCCCGTGAGCGCGGGCGCCGCGGCGAGGCGCGCGAACCCTGCGCCGAGCGGCGGTTGGCCGCTGCGCGCCACCGCGCCCGCGAGGACGAGCAGGCACGCGGCGGCCAGCAGCGGCACGCCGCCCGTCAGGCTGCGCCCGAGGAGCGCAGCGCGCAGGCCCCCCTCGCCGCGCGCGTCCTTTGCGGCGAGCTGACCCTGCATCTGCGCGAACGTGACGGTCGCGCCGAACAGCGCGAGCGCCACCTCGCGATCCCTTGCGAGGACGACGTGGGACACGAGGTAGTCGTCGAGCCCGTCACCGGGGTGAACGCGAAACGAGTGCGTGCCCGCGGGCACGAGCGCGCGCGTGAACGGCGAGCGGAGGGGCGCGCCGTCGCGCATCATGGGCGTGCGCGCGTCGTCCATGAAGACGAGCGCGCCCGGGTACGCCGTCAGGGTGACGAGGCCGCTGCCCGCCGTTCCCTTGGTGTTTGCGTCGCGTCGCGCGTCGTCGTCGTCGTCGTCGCGCGGGACGTTCCGCGCGGCGGTCTCCGCCGCGTCGTCGCGGTCGGAGAGCGCGCGCACCGCGACCGCCGCGAAGCGCGGGCTGAGGTCCGGCAAATAGTCCCCGTCGTGAAAGGCGCCGCCCGTGCCCCAGAAGAGCGCCACGGTGCCGAGGAGAAGGAGCCCGTCGGTCACGCGCGAAACCGCGAACGCGCGCACGTCGCGGGTGAGGCCGAGCACCGCGCACGACGCGACGCCCCACGCGACGATGACGACCGCGAGGCCATCGGCGAGGATCGCCAGGTCCGTCGCGCCGAGGAGCAGGCTCGCCCAGCCGAGCGTCGGGGCCGCGGCCCCGCGCGCGCGCATCGCGGCGAGCCCGGCGAGCGCCGCGGCAGAGACCGCGAGGAGAAGCGCCGCCGACTGCCCGTCGAGGGTGAGATCCAGCGCGACGTCGAGCTGCCCTAAGCGGACCATGCGCAGGACGTGCTCGAGCAGTCCGCGCTGTCCCTCCTCTAGGCGGGAGAGGCGAAGCGTGAAGAGCGCCGACGCTGCGAGCGCGACGGCCGCGCCAAGGAGCGTCGCCACGCCCGCGGCCGCGTCGGGTGCCGTCGCCTTGGCGCCGCGCCACGCGTGCGAGAGGCGCAGGCACGCGGCGTAGCCCGCCGCGGCGAGAGGCGCGACGGGCACGAGCCACATCCCGGTCGCGAGCGTGGCGCGCGTGACGGGTCCGAACAGGTCGGTCATCGAGGGGAAGCTACGCTAGTGGGAACGTGCGTCGAACGGAACGGGCAAACGACGTCCGCGGTCCACGACGAACCACCCACGGGCGCCTTCAGAGAAAAGCGCTCGTGGGGTTGTCGACGGCGCCGACGCGGACCGCGAAGCGCACGCGGTGGACGAGCCGCAGCAGCGCGAGGCCGACGAGGGCGCAGGTGCCCATCGCCAGCACGCGCTCGACCATCGGGCTCGGGCTCCAGGCGATCCAACCGAACGTCGCCGCGAGCCCGAGCGCCGCGGCGGGCACGAGCCACCGCCAACACACACGCATCGCCTGCGCGAGCGTGACGACCGGCAGCGCGCGGCGCACGACGGCGACGAGCAGCGCGAGCGCGCCCGCCTTGAAGAGGAACACTGCGCTGCCGAGCAGCTCGAGGCCGAGGCGACCGTTCTCCTCGCCGAGCGTGACGCCCGGCAGGCGCCAGCCGCCCAAGAAGAGCGCGGCGCTGGTGCCCGACGTCACGAGCACGTTCGCCCATTCGGCGAGGCGCGCCGCGCGCTGCGCGAGCGCGCTCTTCGGGCTGGGTGCCGGTTCGGACTCGGCCTCGGCGAGCGCTCCGGGGACCCGGCTCGTCTGCGCGAGCGCGCTCGAGACATGGATCGCGAAGAGCGCAAAGGTGACGGGGCTCTTGAACGCGTGCCAGCTCCACGGCGCGCCGCCCTGCGCGCGCACGATCTCGTGGAGGCGCGTCGAGCCGGTCAAGAGCACGACGCTGGCGATCGCCAGCGCCGCCGGCACCTCGAAGCTCACGCTCTGCGCGGCGGCCCGGAAGCCGCCGGTGAGCCAGCCGATCGTCGCGAGCGACGTCAGCGACACGAGGAAGAGGAGCGCGATGTCCACATCGGCGAGCACCACGTAGCGGCCGAAGGGCATGACGGCGAACAGCAGCGACGCGGCGAGCGCCGCCGCGAGCGGGGCGCGCGCGGATGTCGCGCCCGCGAAGAGCCGGACGAGCGCCTCGCGGCGGAGGAGGCGCAGCGCGAGGCGCCTCTCCATCCACGCCAGCACGCCGGCACCGGGCGCAAAGAAGAAGACGACGGCGCCGGCCGCGACGAGGAGCAAGAGACCGCCGAGGACGAGGTCGCGCGGCGCCGCGAGGCGGTATCCGTCGATGGGGACCTCGAACGAGGCGTCCGGCGCGCCCTCGCGCCGCACGCCGAGGACGGCGCGCGCGCGGGCGCCGGAGGGGCGCAGATCCTCGAGGCTGCGGACGCGGACGCCGTCGAAGCTGGTGAGCACGTCGCCGGCGACGAGGCCAGCGGCGTCGGCGCGCGAGCCCGGCGCGACGGCGCGGATGGAGAGCCCCGCCGCGAGCGGTGCCCCGTCGAACGCCAGCCCGAGGAAGCGCATGGCCGCGTCGGCCTCGGCGCGCCGCGCCTCGAGCACAGCGCGCGCGGGTGAGGCCGGCGCGAGATCGAGCGTCACGCTCGGCACGACCGCGGCGACCGGGGGCGCGCCGGCGACGAGGGCGGGGAACGCGACCTCCACCTCACCTCGGAACGTCGTGTGTTGCGCCCGCTCGGCGCGCCCGCAGAAGCTGGCCTGGAGCGCGTCGCCGAACAGCACCTCGACCCGCTGCGCGCTGACCGCAGACGCCTGGGCCTCGATCTCGGCCGTCTCGGGCGACTCTCCAGGGCGATGCAGCGTGCCGCGGAACGTCAGGCGCGCGGCCTTGCCCTTCGGGAACCCGCTGCCGATCACTTCGAGCCGGTCGCCGAGCTCCGCCTCGGCCGGCGCGAGCTCCGTCGCGACGATGAGCGCGGGCGGCGCCGCGCGCTCGCACGCGGGCACGAGCAGCCCCAGGCACAGGAGCCACACGATGGAAAGGAGAGCGCGGGCGTATCGCGCGGGCGACGGCATCGAGTCTTACCCGTATAGACGAGGCGCCGGAGCAGGGCGAAAAACCGGCCACTTTGTGGTACGGCCGCGGGATGACAACGGCGAACGTCTACGCGGTGATCATGGCGGGCGGTGCGGGCACGCGGTTCTGGCCGGCGTCGCGGGCCGGGCGGCCGAAGCAGCTCCTCCCCCTCGCGGGCCGCGCGGACGAGCCGCTCCTCGCCGCGACCGTCCGCCGCATCGCGACGCTCGTGCCACCGGAGCGGGTCTACGTCGCGACCGGCGCGCACCTGCTGGAGGCGACCGCCGCCTGCCTTCCGGCGGTGCCGCGCGCGCAGCTCCTCGCCGAGCCGGTGCCCCGCAACACGGCCCCGTGCATCGGCTGGGCGGTGCGCACCATCCAGCGGCGCGATCCCGACGCGCTCGTCGCCGTCCTGCCGAGCGATCACTTCATCGTGGACGAGGCGGGCTTCGTGGACGTCCTCGGTCGCGCGCTCCTTGCGGCGCAGGCGGGCGCCATCGCGACGGTCGGGATTGGCCCGACCCGCCCCGAGACGGGCTACGGCTACATCGAGCTCGGGGTCGAGACGTCGAAGGGCGTCTACGCCGCGAAGCGCTTCGTCGAGAAGCCGGATCTCGCGCGCGCGAAGGAGTACGTCGCGGGCGGCCGCCACCTCTGGAACGCGGGCATGTTCTTCTTCCGCGCGAGCACGATGACGCGCGCGATCGGAAAGCACCTGCCCGAGCTCGATCGCGGCCTCGCCCTCATCGACGCGGACGCGTCGCAGCTCGGCGCCGTGTTCCCGACGCTCCCGTCGATCTCGATCGACCACGGCGTCATGGAGAAGGCCGAGAACGTCGCCGTCGTGCGCGGTGATTTCGGCTGGAACGACGTCGGCGGGTGGCAGAGCGCGTGGGAGCTCGCGGCGAAAGACGAGCGCGGCAACGCGCTCCCGGACGGCGCCGTGGTCATCGACGGGAGCAACAACCTCGTGCGCGATCTGGGCGGCGCAAAGCGCGTGATCGCGCTCGTCGGCGTATCGGACCTCGTCGTCGTCGACACCGGCGACGCGCTCCTCGTCATCCCGCGCGAGCGCGCGCAGGACGTTCGCGCCGTCGTCGATGCGCTGAAGGCGCAGGGTCGCGGGGCGCTCGTGTGAGCGCGGGGGCCCGCCCGTAACCGGCCGGCTACGCCTTCCACTTCCGCGTCGCGCGCTTGGCCGCGGAGAAGCTCTTCGGCGTCTTCGCCGGCCGGGTGCCGGATTTGCTCTTCTTGGCCTTCTTCGCCCCGTACGGCTCGAAGGCCGAGCCCTCGCCGGCCCCCGCGCCGCCGCCGCCCGCGAGGCCCTCGAGCCGCTTCAGGTCGTCGCGCAGGCGCGCGGCTTTCTCGAACTCCAGGTTCTCCGCCGCGGCGAACATCTCGAGGCGCATCGCCTGAAGCTGCTCGGCGATGTCGACGTCGTCGTGCTTGCCGGCGGCGCCGCCCTTCGGCGTCTTCGGCACGTTGAAGTAGTCGATCGTCCCGCTCGCCGGGTTGATGTTCATGACCGCGCGCACGATCGTCGTCGGCACGATGCCGTGCTCCTCGTTGTACTTTCCCTGCAGCGTGCGGCGGCGCGCCGTCTCGCTGATGGCGTACTTCATCGCCGCGGTCTCGTTGTCGCCGTACATGATGACGCGGCCGTTCACGTTTCGCGCAGCGCGGCCGATCGTCTGGATGAGCGACCGCGGGCTCCGGAGGAAGCCCTCCTTGTCCGCGTCGAAGATGGCGACGAGCGAGACCTCCGGCAGATCGAGGCCCTCGCGCAGCAGGTTGATGCCGACGAGCACGTCGAACTCGCCGAGCCGCAAATCGCGGAGAATGTCGATCCGTTCGAGCGTCTCGATGTCGGAGTGCAGATAGCGAATGCGGACGCCGAGCTCGCGGTAGTAGTCGGTGAGGTCCTCGGCCATGCGCTTGGTGAGCGTGGTGCAGAGGACCCGCTCGTTCTTCTTGCAGCGCTCGCGGATCTCGCCGAGCAAATCGTCGACCTGGCCCGAGACCGGCCGCACCTCGACGACCGGGTCCTGCAGACCCGTCGGGCGGATGACCTGCTCGACCATCACGCCCTCGGCCTTGCCGACCTCGTAGTCGCCGGGCGTCGCCGACACGTAGATGGCGGCGCGGACCTTCTCCTCCCACTCTTCGAACTTGAGCGGCCGGTTGTCGAGCGCGCTCGGCATGCGGAAGCCGTACTCGACGAGCGTCTCTTTGCGCGCGCGATCGCCGCGGTACATCGCGCCGACCTGCGGCACCGTCTGGTGCGACTCGTCGAGGATGAGGAGAAAATCCTTCGGAAAGTAGTCGATGAGCGTCGGGGGCGCGTCGCCGGGTTTGCGGTCGGACAGGTGGCGCGAGTAGTTCTCGATGCCGTTGCAGAAGCCCATCTGCTCCATCATCTCGATGTCGTAGAGCGTCCGCTGCTCGAGGCGCTGCTTCTCGAGGAACCGCCCCTCTTTGTCGTAGAAGTCCAGGCGCTCGCGCAGCTCGTCGCGGATGCTGGCGATGGCCTTTCGCATCTGCTCCTGCGGCGTGACGTAGTGCGAGCCGGGGTAGATGGCGACGCGCTCGACGGAGCCCTTCACCTTGCCGCGGAGCGGGTCGACCTCCTTGATCGCCTCGACGACGTCGCCGAAGAACTCGACGCGGATGGCCGTCTCGTTCTCGTACGCGGGGAAGATCTCGACGACGTCGCCGCGCACGCGGAAGGTGCCGCGGTGAAAGTCGACGTCGTTTCGCTCGTACTGAATGTCGACGAGCATGCGCAGGAGGTTGTCGCGGCGGAACTCCTCGCCGACCTTCAGGTTGATGAGCAGGCCGTGGTAGCTCTCCGCGCTGCCGATGCCGTAGATGCACGAGACCGAGGCGACGATGATGACGTCGCGCCGCGACAGGAGCGCCCGCGTCGCCGCGTGGCGCATGCGGTCGATGGCGTCGTTGATGATGGCGTCCTTGTCGATGTACGTGTCGCTCGAGGGGACGTACGCCTCGGGCTGGTAGTAGTCGTAGTAGCTGACGAAGTACTCGACCGCGTTCTTCGGAAAGAGCTCGCGCATCTCGCCGTACAGCTGTGCGGCCAGCGTCTTGTTCGGCGCCATGATGAGCGTGGGCCGCCCGTAGTGGGCGATGACGTTGGCGATGGTGAACGTCTTGCCGCTGCCGGTGATGCCGAGCAGCACTTGGTGCTTGTCGCCGCGCGCGAGCCCCTCATTGAGCTGAGCGATCGCCGCAGGCTGATCACCCTTCGGCTCGAACGCCGTCGTGAGCTCGAACTCCCCGGACATGATCCACGAACATTGTGGTAGGCGGCCACCGATGGCAAGCCCTTCTCCGGGCGCTCCGCCTCCGAGATCCGAGCCGTTCGCGATCCACCGCGTGCACGCGCAACCCCGCCCAACCCCGCGAAGAGGACGGCCACGTCGCGTGGCGTAAACGCGCATCCGCCGCGAGTCCCATCGACGACGCGCGCCCCTGCTCGTCCGGGGCGGATCGCGCCCTCCCCATCTCGCCGCGCGAGCGCAACGCACGCGCTGCGGCGCCGCAGTTATTTCAGCCACTTGGGCCGAACCACCGTTGGGTACAATGTGTGCAAAAGGTGAGCGCACGCTCGGAGCGAGGGGCTCCGACCTCCCCAGGGGACACCATGGCGCGCAGCTCTCTCTTCACGAGTTTGGCAAAGATGGCGCAGGACCACGCCGAGGCGAGCCGTCGGGGGATCGCGGTCGATGCGGTCCGCGACGAGCGCAGGGCCGGGATGTCGAGGCGCGGCTTCCTCGGCGCGCTCGGCGCCGCGGCCGCCGTGAGCGCGCTCCCCGCCTGCATCGCGCCGTCGGACTCGGCGTCCGAAGACTCCGCGGCCACCAAGGCCCGCGCGCCGCGCATCGTCGTCGTCGGCGCGGGGATCTCCGGCCTCGCGGCCGCGCTCGCGCTCGCCGACGCCAAGCTCGCCGGCAAGCTCACCGTCTACGAGTCCTCCAACCGCATCGGCGGCCGGATGTTCTCCAACACCGAGTACTGGGACGACGGCCAATGCACCGAGTGGTGCGGCGAGCTCATCGACTCTTCGCACGCGACCATCCTCAAGCTCGCGCAGCGGTACGGCATCGCGGTCGACGATCTCCCGCCGACCGAGCCCGCGGGCTCGGCGCAAGTGAGCTATTTCGACGGCGCCTACTACACGCAAGACCAGATGAACGCCGACTTCGTGCCCGTCTTCGCCGCCATCCAGGCCGACGCGAAGGCGTCCGTCCCCGACAAGAAGGCCGACGGCTCGCCCAACACCGACCAGACCGTGATGTTCGACGCGATCACGAGCGCCGGCAAAGCGCTCGACCGCATGTCCGTCTACGACTGGATCGAGGCCAAGGTGCCGGGCGGCCACCGCTCCAAGATGGGCCGGCTCCTCGACATGGCGTACTGCTCCGAGCTGGGCGCCGACACCAAGCAGCAGAGCGCGCTCAACCTCGTGCTTCTTCTGAGCGGGCTGGCGACGGCGGCTCCCTTCGCGCCGTTCGGCGCGTCCGACGAGCGCTTCCACATCCGCGGCGGAAACCAGAAGTTGCCCGTCGCGATCGCGGCGGATCTTCGGGCGCGCCTCGGAGAGGACGTCATTCGTATGAACAGCCGGCTCATCAAGGTGGAAAAGAAGCCGAACGGGCAGACCGCCCTCCGGTTCGCCGTCACCAGCCGCGGCGCGACGACCTACGAGGACGTCATCGCCGACTACGCGATCCTCACGCTGCCGTTCGCGATCCTCGCCGAGGCGGTCGACTACAGCGACGCCGGCTTCGACGAGCGAAAGGTCAGGGCCATCAAGGAGCAGGGTCGAGGCATGTGCTCGAAGCTCCAGCTGCAGTTCTCCGAGCGCCTCTGGAACACGAGGGGCGCCTGGGGCATCAACAACGGCGACGAGACGTTCTCGGACAACGGCAATCAGTGCTCATGGCACGTGACGCGCGGCCAGCCCGGCAAGAGCGGCATCCTGAACGGATTCTCGGGCGGGAGCGCCACGCAAGCGCGCGCCGACGTCGCCAACGTCGCGTTCGGCAAGACCGGCGTCGGTCCGAGCGGCGAGGGCATCGCGGCGCTCGCCAAGACCTTCCTCGCGCAGCTCGAGCAGATCTTCCCTGGCATCACGCCGCTCTACACCGGGAAGGCGACGCTTTCCCTGCCTCACCTCGACAAGAACATGGGGCTCTCGTACTCGTTCTACAAGGTCGGCCAGTACACGGCGTTTGCCGGCTACGAGCGCGTCCCGCAAGGCAACGTGTTCTTCGGCGGGGAGCACACGTCGGTCAACTTCCAGGGCTTCATGGAGGGCGGCGCTGCGGAGGGCCAACGCGCCGCGGGTGAGGTCGCCGCCGCGCACGCCGCGGCCCACAGGCACTCGGCCGCCGCCTGACGAGAGCGGTGTGATAAGCCCGGCCCGATGGCAAGTTCCAAGGGGCCGCCGGCGGGCGCGCACACGGTAGCGTTTTGCGGCCTCGGCAAGATGGGCGCGCCCATGGCGGCGAACCTCGTCCGCAAGGGCTTCACCGTGCGCGTCTGGAACCGGAGCCCCGCGGCGGTCGCGAGCCTCGTCAAGCTCGGGGCGACGAGCGCGCCGACGCCGGCCGAATGCGCCCGAGGAGCTTCGGCGGTGATCACGATGCTCGCGAGCCACGCGGCGCTCGAGGACGTGCTCGCCGGCAAGGACGGCATCCTCGCGGGGCTCGGCAAGCGCGCCGTCGTCGTGGACATGTCGACCATCGGCCGCGCCGCCGCACTCCAAGTGGCGCGCGCCGTCGAGGGCGTCAGCGGCCGCTTCGTAGACGCGCCGGTGAGCGGCAGCGTGCGCCCGGCCGTCACGGGCGAGCTCCTCGCGCTCGTCGGCGGGCGCGTAAAGGACGTCGCCAAGGTGGAGGAGCTGCTCAAGGCGATGTGCGCGCGCGTCCTCTACGCCGGCGACGTGGGGCAAGGACAGGCGCTCAAGGTCGTCCTCAACGGCGTCGGCGCGCATCACCTCGTCGCGTTCACGAGCATGCTCGTGCTCGGCGCGCGCGCGGGGCTGCGCCGCGAGACGCTCGTCGAGGCGTTCACGACCGGCGCGTTCGCGACGCCGAGCTACGTCGGCAAGCGCGCCAAGGTGCTCGCGCGCGACTACTCGCCGGAGTTCACGCTCGCGCTCGCCGTCAAGGACTGCGCGGCGAACGTGGAGCTGCAGCGCGAGGTCGGGCTCGAGCTGGCGGTGCACCGCGAGTGCTTCCGCGAGCTCGAAGAGGCGATGCGCGAGGGCCTCGGCGGCGAGGACCTGTTCGCGCTCGAGAAGCACTTCCTGGCGCGCTGAAGGGCGCGTCACGCGAGCCCGGCGAGCGCGCTCGTGACGTTCGCGCGGGCGCGCGCCTCCCAGAGCGCGCGGCCGGTGCGCGTCGCGTAGAGGCTCGGTCGCGCGAGCAGCCCCGAAAGGACGCGCCGGCGCCCGGCGGCGAACGCGTCCTCGGGCACGACGGCGTACTCCTCACGGACGCCGCGCTCGTACGCGGCGAAGACGTCGGGCGCGGCGCCGAGGATCGACAGGTCCGCGTCGACGACGATCGA
>JAYVXL010000530.1:0-4950 GCA_043785185.1 Myxococcales bacterium | reverse complement strand
CCTTGCTCTCGCACGCGCGCCGGCTGTCGAAGACGAGCCCTCGCGTCTCGCGCCCCGTCTTCGCGCGGTAGACGTGTTGGCGCACCGTCATCGTCGGGCGCGCGGCCGTGCACGTGCCCACGACTTTGTTCGCCGGGCACGCGTCGAGCACCTCGCCGCCCTCGGCCGCGCACTTCTGCCGGAGAGTCGTCGCGTCGGTCGCGGGGATGCCGTCGTACTCCGCGCACGAGTGCACCCGCGCCTTGCACGCGACGCGCGCGGTCGGCGCGGTCGCGGCGGGCGATGGGGGCGCGGGCTCGGGCGGAGGGGCCGGCGCGGGCGGCGGCGCTTCGACCGCGCGCGGCGCAGCGCCGCACCCGAGCGCGAGAAGAGCGAAGGGAGCGAGCCAGAACCTGCGAACGAGGAATCGACCCATGTCGATCGTACGCCCGGCGCAGGCGGCCGCTTCCAGCGCCCCGTCCCACGGTCCCGTTTCTCGCGGGTGTCCTCGCGCGGAATCCCTAGTAGTCTTCGAGAATGGGCTGCGGGCCCGGGATGATGCCGGCGATGTCCGGATCCTCCCCCGCGGGGCGCGGCCCCTGGTTCGCCTTCTCGTACTTTCGCTGATCCCGCCGCGCGTCCTTGTCGCGCTGCTTGTCTTGGCGGTTCTTCTCTTTCTGGCGCTTGGCGGGGGTCGTCGGCATCGTCGATCACTCCGGGAACGCTCGTCGATTTCGACGGCCCGGGGAACTTACCACGAAGCCGCCGTCGCGCGAGAGGGCGTCGATGGGGACCTGCGCGCGCGGCCTGGAATGACTTCCCCGCGTACAGCAGCGTGATGGTAGGGTTCCGCGCAATGAAAGATCAGCGAGTCAAAGCTTTCCGCGCGGCCCACGACGCCCTCGTCGAGTCGCTGAGCGCGCTCGTGCGCGTCGCGCGCTGGAGCGACGCCTCGGAGTCGCCGCCGGAACCCTTGCGCGTCGCGGTCGCCAAGCTCACCGACCGCCTCGGCGCCGCCGATCGCCTCGCCTCCAGCACGTTCGTCGGCACTCCCACGGACGCCACGCGCGTCAACGCGATGTGCGCGACGATGAAGCGGCTCGACGTCGCGTACGTCGCCTACCGCAAGCGCATGGAGAGCAAGCCCGAGCAGAGCGCCGAAGCCGCGTCCGCGCTCGAGCTCGACATCGCCGAAGCCCTCGCCACGGAAGCCGCGCCCTGAACCCAGCTTGCTCCGCAGCGCCGCACCGCTCCCGTGCTCCTTTCATGGCCCTGAGGTTGCATCTAGGACGCCGAAGGGCTAGATTGCCCTCATTCGCGACTCAACACAGCGCGACCTGAGCCCTGCCTGTCCCCGCTTCGTGCGGCCGGTTCCAGGGCTGGAAATGAGGTCGGAGCTGATCGTTGGGGCGCGATGACGCGGCCAATAAGCGCCCCGTCGCGCCCTTCTTGATCACGCGGCATCTTGGACGGCATCGGATGACGCACCCCGTTTCGGGTGCCGCCGCGAGAGAGTGCTATCCACCTTGAGTTTTCATCGTTCACGCCGTCCTCGTCGGAGCGGCTCCGCGCGCAGCACGTCTGCGCCCCATTCCCATTCGCCGCTCGCGCCCCTCGCGATGGCGCCGGAGCGCCCCCGCGCCCCGGCTCCGCCGATGACGCCCGAGCTCGCCGAGAGCCTCGCGGCGTCGCCGTTCGCGCAGCTCGGGCTCCCGCTCACGCTCGTCCGCGCCGTCATCGACGAGGGCTACACCGTGCCGTCGCCCGTGCAGTCCGAGGTCATCCCGCCGGCGCTCGCCGGTCGCGACGTCCTCGCGTGCGCGCAGACGGGCACCGGCAAGACCGCCGCGTTCGTTCTGCCGCTCTTGCACCGCCTCACCGTCGCCAACGAAGGGGCGTCGCCGACCGCGCGAATTCGTGCGCTCGTCCTCGCGCCCACGCGCGAGCTCGCGCTGCAAATCGCCGAGCGCGTCGACGTCTACGGTCGCCACCTTCGCGTTCGCCACACCGTCATCTACGGCGGCGTCAGCCAGCGCCGGCAGGAGATCGCGCTCGCGCAGCGCCCGGAGATCGTCGTCGCGACGCCGGGCCGCCTGCTCGATCTGATTCAGCAGCGTTTCGTCGACCTGTCGAGCGTCACGCACTTCGTCCTCGACGAGGCCGATCGCATGCTCGACATGGGCTTCGTCCGCGACGTTCGGAAGATCGTCGCGATGCTGCCGACCGCGCGCCAGACGCTCTTCTTCTCGGCCACGATGGCCCCGGCCATCGAGTCGCTCGCGCGCGTCATGCTCCGCGATCCGGCGCGCGTGGCGATCACGCCGGCGGTGACGACGGCGCCGACCGTCGTGCAGTCGGTCGTCTTCGTCGCGCAGCCCGACAAGCGCGCGGCGCTCTGTGACGTCCTGCGCGACCCGAGCGTCGAGCGCGCGCTCGTCTTCACGCGCACCAAGCGCGGCGCGAACCGCCTCGCCGACGAGCTCGAGCACGCCGGCATCGGCTCCGCCGCGATCCACGGCAACAAGACCCAGAACGCCCGCGAGCGCGCGCTCGAGGGCTTCCGGCGCGGTACGACGCGTGTGCTCGTCGCCACCGACGTCGCCGCCCGCGGCATCGACGTCGACGGCGTATCGCTCGTCGTGAACTTCGATCTGCCCAACGTCGCCGAGAGCTACGTCCACCGCATCGGTCGCACCGGGCGCGCCGGCGCGACGGGCCGCGCGATCTCTTTCTGCGCCCGCGACGAGCGGCCGTTCCTGCAGGACATCGAGCGCCTCATTCGCTGCCGCCTGCCGGTCGCGGGGAACGTGGCTCCGACCCCGCCAACGCCCGTGGTCATGGGAAGGCGAGGTCTCCCGTGAGCGAAGGTCACGGCAGCGGCCGCCGCAGCGCCGAGGCGTCCGCGAAGGCGGACGCGCTCAAGATCACCAACCAGTATCGCTCGAAGACGGGCTTCGTCTACGACCTGAAGTGCAACGGGGTGCGCCTCACCGTCGGCATCACGCCGCGGCAGGGGCCGACCGATCCCGGCGACTGGTGCGTCGAGGGCCACGCCGGCTCGATGCCGGACACTCCGCCGATCTCCGCCTGGGGCACGACGAAGAGCGAGACGCTGACCGAGGTCGGCCGCCTGTGGGCCGGCCGCGCCGCGGAGCTCGGGTTGCCCGAGTTCGACTGGGCAGCCGTGGCGACGGTGCTGTCGGGCGTCCGCGCGATTTGAGGAGCACCCACGTGAACAAGAAGAAACTCATCGCCAAGATCGACGCGTCCAAAGGCGAGGTCCTCGAAGCCGAAGAGCGACTCACGCAGGTCTTGCAGGCCACGAAGAACCTGCCGCGCGCCGAGAAGACCACGGTGACCGAGTCTTTGCGCGAGGCGCTGGCGAAGCTCCGCGCCGCGCGCAAAGATCTCGAAGAGCTCGGCGACCTGGTCAGCGACGAGTAACGGCGCCGCCGTCACGCGCGCTCGGTGCGCAGCGCCGCGGGCACCGAGACGAGCGCTCGGCCGCGTCGCGGGAGATGCAGGTCATCTTCGCGGCGCGTGCGCGAGCTCCTCCGAAGCAAAGGGCAGGCGGTCGCCGACGCGCCGAAGCGCGGGCTCGACCATGGCGCGTACGTGCCGCTCGTCGCGATGTACCCCGAGGCCGACGTGCCGGTGCTGCAGGTGTCGATGCCCGGGCTCGACGCGAAGGAGCTCAGGCGCGCTCGGCGGCGCGCGGCCGCCCGTGTCGTTCCCGGTGACGGGCCTCTGGATGGACGGGGCGTTTACGAAGCGCTCGGTCCGGTTCGGCTGATACGCGCGCGCAGCAGGGCGAGCGCAGGGACGACGACGCCCCACACGATCCCGATCGTCGCGAGCGCGCCCGCTCGACCGCGGCCAATCTCGATCGCCCCGAGGCGTGCCCCCGAGTCGTAGGCGAGCGGACCCCCGACGGCCCCCAAGATTCCTGCGAGGAGGGGCCGATGCGGCAGCGATCGCAGGAGCCCATTGTCGGCCGTCGTCGAGATGAAGTTCGGCCAGAGGGCGACGAGCCAGAGGGGAGAGAGTGAGCTCCCGGGGACCCCGATCACTCCGAACCGAAGAAAGGCCGTATCGACGAGAAAGCCTACGAAGGCGGTGAGCCCGAGAATGAAGAGCTCGCGCGTCCTCGCGGCCTGCCTCCGCACATGCAGGGAGAGCGCGACGAGAACGACGATCGGGCCGACCCAGGGATAGCCGCGCGCCGCGCCGAGCACACACGCGAACCAGCCGGCTTGCAGCACGACGAACGAGAGGACGGCGGTCACGCGGCCTTCCCGGTCGGCAGGCCGAGCGTCACGCCGCTCAGGCTCTCGCAGAGCTCGAAGAGTTGCTCACGAGCCCGCGCGCTCTCGCGGGTCCACGGCAACGGGTACTCGACCGCGACGCGGCGATCGAACCAGAATTTGCCATTCGTACCCTTGGGGCGCGGACTCGCGGCGAGCCAAATTACAGTATCGGCCCCCTGCTCCGCCGTTCGGAGAACGTTTTGCATCGTCTTATGAAACTTCGGGAGCGACGTGCGAACGGCGGTCGTGTCTGCCCAGCCCGGGTGCATGCTCGCGAACGTGATCGGCGCCCGCCCTCGATACGTCTTGGCGAGCTCGCGCGCGAGAATCGCTTGCGCGCGCTTCGCGTTCGCGTACGCGCGCACGCCGTCGAACGCGGCGGGCTCGACGTTCAAGAGCTCCAGATCGAGGCGTTGCGCGTAGAGCCCTCCCGACGCGACGAAGATGACGCGGGCGTCGCTCGAGCGGGAGAGCCGATCGAACAAGAGTCCCGTGAGCAGGAACGGGCCGAGGACGCCGGTGGCGAACGTCAGCTCCACGCCGTCATCGGTGAGCTTCTTCTCGTGCGGCAACACGCCGGCGTTGTGAACGAGCACGTCGACGTGGCTTCGGGGAAAGTCCGCCGCGAAGCGCCGAATCGAGGCGAGGCTCGACATGTCGACGA
>JAYVXL010000529.1:0-15258 GCA_043785185.1 Myxococcales bacterium | reverse complement strand
CGGTAGTCCTTCGCCGAGCACGTGCCGGCCGCGCCGCCGCAGTCGGTGCGCGCGGCGAGCGCGAGCTGTGCGGTGAGGCCGACGTACACTTTCGCGCTCGGTCGATATCCGGCGTCGAGCACGAGCGGGAGGAGGGCAGGCGTCTGGTAGGTCAAGGACTGCGCCGAGTCGGAAGCGAGCGCCCGGCCGTACCCGGCGCGGACCCCGAGCTGGAAGCCGCGAATCTCCGGTTCCGCGGCCGACGGTGCGGGCGCCTCCGCGGGCACAGGCTCCGGCGTGGAGGCGGCCGCGGGCGCGGGCTCCTGCGCCGTGGCGCGTGACGCGACGAGGAGGCCGAGCGACAGGGTCGCGAGCGGTAACGGCGATAAACGCGAGAAGAAGGAGCGCATGCCCGCCGTAGAGCAGCCCCCGTACCAGCGCATTTCCTCGCAAACTCTCGGGCCGCGCGGAGAGGGCCCGCCTGCCGAGGTGTGCCACCGCGCCGTGGCTGCCAGGGGCGCGCGGGGCGCGCGGGCCAGCTAAAGCGCCTTCATGAGCGGAATCTCGTGCCCCTTGGGGCAGCGCGCCGCCATCTTCTCCTCGGCGTCCTTCACCGCGAGCTTCACCTTGGCCCCGCACTCGGGGCACTGGACCTCGACCGCGTCGCCCTCTTTCTTGTCGCCGGTGGTTCCCATGGCTCCCGTCTTACCGCTTCTAGGCAGGGTCGTCCCGGCGTATAACGGTAACCTCGCAAAAGAGGCGACCATGACGGATCCGACCATCGAAGAGAAGGTGCGCGCCATCATCATGCGCATCGCGAAGATCGAAGCGGGCTTTAGCGCGGACGCAGACATCTTCCGCGAGCTTGGCGTGAAATCGGCGGCCGCGCTCGATCTGCTCCTCTCGCTCGAAGAAGAGTTCAACATCGCGATCAGCGACGACGCGTTCGGCGACGCGCGCAGCGTGACGAAGCTCGTCACGCTCGTCGGGAGCCTGCAAGGGGCGGCGGCATGACGACCAGCCCGACCTGGCACGCGGTGGCGTTGAAGAAGCAAGTCGACGGCGATCTGGCCGCCGACATCGAGAAGCAAGGCGCGTACGTTTCGCCGGAGATCTTGCGCGTCAAGGTCGAGGGCGGGCAGGTTCGCTTCGAGGTGAAGCCGGGCACCAACGTCGCGGAGACGACGGCGAAGGTGGACCGCTACGTCGATCTCATGGTCGCCAAGTTCCGGAAGATCCCGCGCAAGGTCCTCCACTCGCGGGACCGGAAGAACAAGGCGCCGCTCCGCACCGGCGTCTACGAAGAGCTGAAAAAGCGCGGCTGGGTGAAGGAGCTCGGTCGCGGTCAGGTCGCGCTCGCAGGCCCCGCGCTCAACGTCCTCCGCGCAGTCGACGCCGACTGCCGCGCCATGGGCATGTCGCAGTTCGGCGCGCGCGAAGAGACGTATCCGACGCTGATCCCGAGCAAGACCCTCGGGCGCTGCGGCTACTTCTCGAGCTTCCCGCAGTCGGTCTCGATGGTCACGCACCTCGTCGAGGACTTCGACACCATCGAGCACTTCCGCCAGGCGAACGCGGAGACGACGGACCTCATCGTCCCCGACCCGCGCGCGTTCGCGACGCCCGAGGCCTGCTTGTCGCCGGCCGTCTGCTACCACTGCTACCGCGGGCTCGAGAACACGAACCTGACCGGCGGCCCGAGCGTCGTCACGACCGTCGGCAAGTGCTTCCGCTACGAGTCGACGAACATCACCGGCCTCGATCGCCTTTGGGACTTCACGATGCGCGAGATCATCCTCGTCGGCACCGAGGAGGAGGTCTCGTCGCGACGCCAGAAGGGCATCGAGCTCGTGAAGGAGCAGATCGAGAAGTTCGACCTGCAGGCCGAGATCGAGAGCGCGAACGACCCATTCTTCAGCGCGGCCTACGCGACGAAGACCTACGCGCAGCTGCGCGGGGATCTCAAGTTCGAGCTGCGGCTCACCGTCGAGCCTGGCCCGAACGGCGAGGCGCGCTCGCTCGCGTGCGGCAGCTTCAACCTCCACGACAACTTCTTTGGCCGCACGTTCACCATCAACGCGCAGAACGGCGAGCCCGCGTTCACCGGTTGCATCGCGTGGGGCCTGGAGCGCTGGGTCCTCGCGTGCTTCACGCAGCATGGCTTCGATGCGAGCGGCTGGCCCGAGGCCGTCCGCGCCAGCGTCTGGGGCTGACCGAAGAAAGGACGCATGAAAGCGCTCGATCACATCATCCTCAAAGTGAAGCGCCGCGAGACCCCGGCGGCGCAGATGGCTTACCGCGCGTACCGCACGCTCATCGAGTTCGACATCCCCGACAACGAGGCGATGAGGCTGCTCTATGGGTCGCTCTACGTCGGTCACCACATCGTGGTCGACGCGCGCGAGTGGATGCTGTCGAAATTCATGTACGCGCCGATGCTGCGCGCGCGCTGCGAGTACGCGGGCAGCGGCCTCAACGTCACCGCGCCGCCATACGTCCGCGGCCACGCGCGCATTTCGATCGGGTCGAACTGCACGTTCTCGACGTTCTCGCTCCACACCGGCCGCTTCGTGGACCGGCCGGAGATCAGCTTCGGCGACGGCTGCTTCGTCGCCGGCCAGGTTCAGTTCACGCTCAACAAAAAGATCACGATCGGCAATCACGTCCTCATCGCCGGCCGCGCCGACATCCAGGACTCCGACGGCCACCCGTCCGACCCGTCGCGCCGCATGCGCGGCGAGGACATGGACGAGACGGACATCGCGCCCGTCACGATCGAGGACTACGCGTGGATCGGCCGCGACGCCCACGTGCTCAAGGGCGTCACGGTCGGTCGCGGCGCGGTCGTCGCTGCCGGCTCCGTCGTCGTCACAGACGTGCCGGAAGGGGCGATCGCCATGGGCGTCCCCGCGCGCATCCTGAAGCGATAGGCGCCTGGGCGGATGAACCCCTTCGACCGCGCGCTGCTCCACGCCAAGCGCGGAGACTCCCCTGCGTCGCGGCTCGCGCGCCAGGCGTACCAGCGCTTGCTCGCGTGGGACCTGCCGGAGAGCGAGGCGCTCAAGGTCCTGTACGGCGCGGCGTTTCAGATCGACTACCTGAGGATCGATGCGGTGGAGTGGGCGCTGTCGAAGTTCTTCTACGCGCCCATGGTGCGGTCGCGGTGCGACACGGCGGGCCGGCGCCTCAACGTCACGTCGCCGCCCTACGTGCGCGGCAACGTCCGCATCCACATCGGCGACGACTGCAATTTCTCGAGCTTCGACATCCGCACCGGCAAGTTCCCGCAGGATCCGGTGCTCACGTTCGGTGACGACGTGTGGGTCGGCTCGAAGGTCCTCATCGCGCTCACCAAGAGCATCACGATCGGCAGCCACGTCCTCATCGCGGGGCGGACGGACATCCAGGACGCCGACGGCCACCCGTCGGAGAGCGAGCGGCGCGAGCGCTTCGAGCAGATGGCCGAAGCGGACAGCAAGCCCGTCATCATCCACGACTACGCCTGGCTCGGGCGAGACGTGCACGTGCTGAAGGGGGTCACGATCGGCCGCGGGGCGGTCGTCGCGGCCGGCTCCGTCGTCGCGTCGGACGTGCCGGACCACGCGCTCGCCATGGGCGTGCCGGCGCGGGTCGTCAAGGTGAGCCCGCCCCCGCCCGGGGGGACGCCCCCGGTCTCGCGACCGTACACGCGCTGAATTGGTCGGCGTGAGCCCAGCAGCTATCCTTCGGGGATGACGCTCCTCGACGGCGCGCTGGCGGACGAGGCGCGACGAGCCGTCGATGCGCTCTCTCGCGCGCTGCTCGACTCGCCTGCCAGTGACGCGAGCGACGCGTCGCTGGCGAGGGGCGGCGCCGGCATCGGGCTCGCGCACGCGTATCTCCTGCGCCTGTTCCCGGAGCGCCCGCACGGCGAGCGGGCGCAGAGGGAGCTCGAACAGGTCGCCCGCGCAGCGACGCACGCACCATGGCTGATGACCGGGCTCGCTGGCGTCGGCTGGGTGCTCGAGCATCTGGGCAAGGACGCTCCCGATCCTGATGACGCCCTCGCACGTGTCGAGCGCGCCCTCCTCGTTCGCCTCGACGACGTCGCGCCCCTGCCGTTCGAGCTGATGCACGGCGTGGCCGGCCTCACCGTATTCGGGGCGGAGCGCGCGCCGAGACCACAGGCGCGAACGCTCCTCGCACGGATCGCGGCCCGACTGCATGCTGCCGCCACGCGCGACGACCAGGGGGCGCACTGGCGCTCGAAGGCGCAGCCTGGTGCTGACACGCCCGCCGCGCAGATCGAAAATTTCGGCCTCGCGCACGGCGTTCCCGGCGCGGTCCTGGCGCTCGCCACTTTGGTTCGAAGCGACGTCGGAGGCGAGGCCGTGCGCGAGCTGCTCGCAGACGGGTGCCGATGGCTCCTCGCGCGGCGCCTCCCGCGCGAGAGCGACGGCTGGTTTCCCGCCGCGTCGACCTCTGCGACGACGCCGGCGCGAACAGCGTGGTGCTACGGCGACCCGGGCGTCGCGTGGGCGCTCTTCGCCGCAGGCTCGGCGCTGGGCGACGCCGCCGTCACCCGCACGTCGATCGACGTCGCCCTTCACGCATCGCGCCGCCCCGAGCTGCGCACGGGAGTGCGCGACGCGGGGTTCTGTCACGGCGCGGCCGGGCTCGCGCACGTGTTTCATCGCATGGCGGCGCACTCGGGAGAGGCTGCGCTCGCCGACGCCGCGCGCGAATGGCTCGCGCGGGCGCTGCGAATGCGTGTCGCGGGGGCTCCGCTCGGGGGTTTTCGCGCCTGGACAGGCGAGCGTGGCCGCTCATGGGCCAACGACGCCAGCCTCCTGACCGGCGCGTCCGGGATCGCGCTCGTGCTCGCGAGCGCGATCGATCCCCAGCTCCTGGAGTGGGACGCGCCGCTGATGCTCGCCCAGGGGCTCTCGCCGTAGCGGGCTCAGGCCTCGCCGCCACCGCCGTCGAAGCCGCCTCCGTCGCTACCTCCGTCGAAGTCGCCTCCGTCGCTGACGCCCGCGCTGCCGCCGTCGCTGCCGCCGTCGTCGCTGACGTTCTGCGGCGCGCACCCCATGCCCATCGACGGCGTGTAGACGGTGTCATCGAGGGCGCCGCCGTTCACGGCGTCGAGCTCACCGATCGTGAGCTCACGTAGCGTCTCGCGCTTGAGAGAAAAACGCTTGGTCGCTTTGGGGTCGCTGGTGCTCATGTCTGCCTCCACGGGGTTGCTGATTCGTGCGCGCCGTCCAGAGTCTTCAGCAAGGAGAATGCCGCGACGCGGACACGCCTCCGGCGGCGCGACCCCAAGAGGATTCCTTGGCAACGAAGGCCTCCCGTGACGGCGTGCTTCAGTTTGGCGGTGCAGGTAGAATTGCCGCTCGTCTCGAGTGCGGGCAAGCCGCCCACCCCACGCGGATCGCGTCCCCACCAGGCGCACGCGCGGGAGTCCACCTGGGGCCGACGATTCCGGCGGCGGCGGCTTGCGCCCGGTTTCTGGTGACGCGCCCGCAGGCGCGGTGCACTCTGCACAGACGGTGAAGTCCGCGACCCCGCTCGTCCCCGCCGGTTTCTTCGTCGTCCGGGCCCCGCACCTTCCGCTCGACGACCTGCGCCGGTGGGGCGAGGGGCTCACGGCATCGGCGGCTCTTGCCGGCGACGCGCACGCGCTCGAAGAGGCGCTCGCCGCGGACCGAGTGCTCCTTCGCGCGCGCCTGCGCGCCATCGTCGCGCGGCCGGAGGTCGCCGAGGCGATCCATGTCGCGTCACCCTCGCTCGCCGAGCGCCTCGTGAAATGGCGCGCAGAGCCCGACAGCAAGGACGGTGCGAAGGTCGAAGGCGCGCTCGTCCGCTACATCGCACGGATGGCGGGCCGCGCGACGCCGTTCGGCCTGTTCGCGAGCTTTTCGGTCGGTCGCCTCGGCGAGACGACCGACATCACGCTCACCGGCGAGGGGCGGCGGCACGTCCGGCTCGACATGGAGTACCTCGTCGCGCTGAGCGAGGCGCTCGAGCGCGAGCCCGAGCTGCGTGCGCGCGCGACGCTCACGCCCAATTCGGCGCTCTACGAGGTCGGCGGGCGCCTGCATTACCCCGCGCTGCGCATGGTCGACGGCAAACGCCACTACGAGCTCACGGCGCTCGAGCGCGACGAGGCGCTGGACGCGGCGCTCGCCGCGGCGGCGCCGGGCGCGCGGCGCGAGGACATCGCCGCCGCGCTGGTGCCGGACGGGGACGATCGTGCCGACGCGCGCGCGTACGTGGACGAGCTCATCGACGCGCGCGTCCTCGAGTCGAGCTTGGCGCCGCCGCTTACGGGCGAAGAGCCCATGATGGCGCTCCTCCGCGCGGTCGGCGACGAGGGGGGCGGGACGGCTGGGCCCGTGGCCGTCGCCCTCGCGGACGTCGCGCGCGCGGTCGAAGCGCTCCGCGCGGCGCCGATGGGAGCGCCGGCGGCCAGCTACGAGGCGATCGCGACTCGC
Organism: Myxococcales bacterium; assembly: GCA_043785185.1. Classification (GTDB taxonomy): domain Bacteria; phylum Myxococcota_A; class Polyangia; order Polyangiales; family Polyangiaceae; genus JANYHK01. Next base: position 8,803 of record JAYVXL010000529.1, on the reverse strand, counting down.
CTGGAGGCGCTGCCAGCGCCAGTGAACCGGGCCCAGTTGTTCCAGGTCGACATGAGCCGCCCCGCAACGGCGACGCTCGGGCGCGCGGACGCCGCGCAGATCGCCGCGGGGATGATGGCGATCCACGCGTTCGCGACGCCAGACCCTGGCCTCGCTTCGTTCATCAAGTCGTTCTCGCAGCGCTACGAGTCGCGTGAGGTGCCGCTGATGGAAGCGCTCGACGAGGAGGTCGGCATCGGCTTCGTCGATCCTCGGATGCCCCCCGTCGAGCCCGCGCCGCTCATCGCCAAGCTGCGCCTGCGCGGGAAAAAGAGCCCAAAGGAGGAGCCGTGGACGGCGCGTTCGAGGGTGCTTCTCAGCAAGCTCGAGGACGCATGGGCGAAGGGGGCCGACGCGCTCGCGATCACGGACGCCGAGCTCGGTGCCGCCGAGGATCGCGTGGCGCTGCCGTACTCGGTCGCGGCGCTCGTGACCGTCCTCGGCAGTACGACCGACAGCGGGCCACGTCGCGGCGCGCGCCGCTTGCTACTGCACGGCTACGGCGGAACGTCTGCGGCGCGCCTGCTGGGCCGCTTCTGCCCGTGGGACGACGCGCTCACCGAGACGTTGCGCGCGCACCTCCGCGAGGAAGAGCTCCGCCGCCCCGACGCGGTATTCGCCGAGCTCGTCCACTTGCCCGCCGGCAGCCGCGTCGCCAACGTCATCGTCCGTCCGCTGCTGCGCGACTACGAAATCGCCTTCTGCGGGCGCTCCGGCGCGCCGCGCCAGAACGTGCTGTCCGTCGCCGACCTATACCTGTCGCACCGCGCTGGCCGACTCGTCCTGCGCTCGCGCCGACTCGGGCGCGAGGTCGTGCCGCGCCTCTCGAGCGCTCACAACTTCGCCTCGCGCCAGCTCGGAGTCTACCGCTTCCTCGCCGCGCTCCAGGCCCAGGGCACCGCCTCGTTCGCCGCATGGTCGTGGGGGCCGCTCGGGACGGCGCGCATGCTCCCGCGCGTCGAGCTCGGCCCGGTCATCCTCGCTCCGCGCCAGTGGCTCATCGACGCGGCGGAAATCGCGCGGCTCACCGGCGGCACGAGCGTGACGAGGTTCCGCGAGGCCGCGCGGCTGCGGCGACAGCGACGCCTGCCGCGCGCCGTCGGGCTGCGCGAGGGCGACAACGTCCTCCCAGTGGATCTCGAGAGCTCGCTCAGTCTCGACGCGTTCGCAGCCGCGCTGAAGGGCGAGGAGGAGGCGTGCCTCATCGAGCTGTTCCACGAGCCGGACGACGCCGCCGTGCGCGGGCCTGGCGGCGCGTACGCCAACGAGCTCGTCGTCCCGTTCGTGTCGGGCGCGCCGCGGCCCGCGCAAGCGGCCGCGAAGAAGGCCGCCGCCACCCCTCCTCCCGTACGCTCCGCGCGGCGGCTGGCCCCGGGCAGTGAATGGCTGTTCGCGAAGATCTACGGCGCACGCGGCTCGCTCGATCACTTGCTGCGAACGTGCATCCGGCCCGTCGTTCGCGCCTCGCTCGCCGGCGACGCCGACAACTGGTTCTTCCTGCGCTACGGCGATCCGGATCCGCACCTGCGCGTGCGCTTCCACGGCGTGCCGGCGGTGCTCCTCGCCAACGTACTGCCGCGGCTCGAGCGCGCGCTCGCCCCGCTGCTCGCGAGCGGGCGCGTCGAACGCTTCGAGCTCGGTACCTACGAGCGCGAGATCGAGCGCTACGGTGGTGACGTCGGTATGGAGATCTGCGAGCGCATCTTCGGCGTCGACAGCGAGGCTGCGCTGCGCGTGGTCGAGCGACTCGAAGGGCGACCCGAGGGACGCGAGCGTTGGGCGGTGACGCTCTACGGCATGCATCGGATGCTCGTCGACTTCGGCTGCGACCTCGCAGCCCGCGCACGCTTGACCGACGCGGCGCGACGCACCTTCCTGGCGGAGATGCGCACGCCCGACGAAGGCGAGCATGCCGTGGCCGCGCGTTACCGCGGCGAGCGCGCGTTCGTCGAGGAGCTGCTCGAAGGCGCCACGGATCCGACCGGCACACGGAGCATCTTCGACGCGCGTTCGACGGCCTTCGCGCCGCTCGTGAAGGAGCTCCGCGCAGCAGGCTCCCGCCTCTCCGCGACGCGTGACATGCTCGTTCAGCCGCTCCTTCACATGTGGTGCAACCGCGTGCTCCGCGCCGAGGCGCGCCGGCACGAGCTCGTGCTCCACGCGTTCCTCGCGAAGCACTACGCCTCGCGCCTGGCCCGCCGGTGAGGGCGCCCTCGTCGGTGTCGCCCTGCACGTCGCCTGGCTCGTCGGCAGGCGGAAGGGTGTAGGCGAAGCTAGGCTGGAGTAGAATCCGGCGGCAGCTTTCGGCAAAATCGCTCCGAATTGCCGCCAGATCGACGCCGACAAATTCGTCTGTCACAGTTGAAGCGGCTCCCGCGACGATCGGGTGTGTACGCCCTCAAGATGCCCGCCGAAGCCCACGCCCTGACCGACCCCCGTTTCCGTCGCGCCCTCACGCAAATGGTGAGGCGTCGCGTGCCGGAGAGCGAGGCCGAGGACATCGTGCAGTCGTCGCTCGCCGAGGCGCTCGCGTCCGAGCGCGCGCCGGGCGAGATGGACGCGCTGCGCCGGTTCGTGTGGGGGATCGCGCGGCACAAGGTCGCGGACTTCTACCGTCGCGCGCGCCGCGAGAAGCTCGACGTGCCGGAGCTCGAGGGCCCCGGCGCGCCGCACAACGAGCACGATCTGCTGCGCTGGGCCGCGCGCGAGCTGCCCGAGGGCAAGGACGCCGAGCAGACGCTCGACTGGATGCTCCGCGAAGGGGAGGGGGAGAAGCTCGAGGCCATCGCCGAGGCCGAGAACGTCCCCGCGCCGCGCGTGCGCCAGCGTGTGAGCCGGCTGCGGCGCCACCTGCGCGAGCGGTGGGCCGTCGAGCTCGCCGCGCTCGCGGCGATCGGCGTCGTCGTCGCGCTCATCGTCTGGGAGATGAACCGCCAGCCCGGCAAGCCCATCACCCACGAGGGCCCGGTGCTGCGCGAGGAGCCGCGCGAGAAGGCGCCGCTGCCGCCGAAATCGCTCCCTGGCACGACGGATACCCCGAACGATCCGAGCCTCACGCCGTCCCCGACCGCGCCGGCTCCGCCGTCGTCGGCGTCGCCGATGCCGATGCCGATGCCGATGCCCACGACAACGGCGCCCTCGAGCATCGACGGCCCGCTCTCCGCGCCGGTGACTCCGTCGAAATCGCGGCGAGCCCCGACCGGCACGCCCGCGTTGCCGCCGTCGGTGAAGCCCAGCGCGCCGTCCGCCGGAAAAAAGGCCACGGGGTCGCCGTTCGACAGCGATTTCGTCGGCGCCGGCACCGAGGGCAAGACCGACAGCCAGAAGTGACGCCCGCTACACCTTCTGGACCGGCCACGTCGAGCCGTCGCCGGGGACGAGCTCCTGGAAGGAGAGCGCGTCGCGCTTCTCGAGGCGCACCTTCCAGAGCGGCACGATCTGGATGCCGGCCTTGCCGAGCGAGCGCGTCGCGCCCTCGAGCTGGTGCTTGACGAAGAAGCTCGCCTCCCACTTGATGCCCTGCGCCTTGAGGACGTTGAGCTCGACGAGGAAGCCCACGCGCCGGAGGCCGGCGCCGCGCAGCTCCGGCGGCGTCCACGCGTCGTAGCCGTAGCCGACGTCGTCCGCGGTCTCGAACGTGCAGCCCGGCAGGTACGGGTAGTCGATGACCTTGCGCGTGTGCAGCCACGTGTACGAGACGACGCGATCCTGCGCCTCGCCGTCGAGCCCAAGCACCCAGTGCTCGCCGCGGGCGAGGCGCGCGCGCAACTCCTCCACGTGCTCGGCGTTGTGGTGCTCCTTCGGCAAGCGCGCGAGATCGGCGGCCGTGCCCTTCACCCATCGCACGCGCTTCGCCTCGGGCGACGCGTTGGGATCGTCGAGCGGGACGTCGGTGGAGCACTTGCAGACGTAGACCTCGCGCCCAAGGACAATCACGTCGAACAATGTACATGAACCGAGTATCGTGGGGCCATCGCTGCGAAGTCCTCGACCATTTTGGGCAGTGCCGTCCGAGGTGCCGCGTGGACGATCCTCACCGGGATCGGGTCCAGGCTTGTCGGTCTCCTCGGGACGCTCTGGCTCACCTACTTCCTCGCCCCCGAAGTCCAGGGTGAGGTGTCGGACGCGTTCATCCTCGTCCTCACGGCTCATCAACTCTCGACGCTCGGGGTGCAGCAATACCTCGTCGCCGGCCCGGAGCCCGAGAAGGGGCTGGCGTTCCACGTCCTCGTCTTCCAGCTCGTGCTTGGGACGGTCGCGTTCGGTCTCGTCGTGCTCTTTCGAGACGCGTTCGGCGGCGTGCTGCACGCGCCGACGATGGGGCAGTACGTGCCGGGGCTCGCGGTCGCGATGTTCATCGAGCGCATCGGCACGGTACCCGAGCGGCTGCTGTCGCGCGGGATGCAGTTTCGCACGATCGGCCTCGGGCGCACGCTCGGCGAGCTCGCGTACACGACGGTGAGCGTCGTCCTGGCGTGGAAGGGCTTCGGCGGGATGGCGATCGTGTACGGGAACATCCTGCGCACGATCCTGTACCTGGCCGTCCTCGCCAACGCCGCGCCACGTCGCGCGTGGCTGTCGCCGGTGCGCCTCTCCGTCGGCGCGCTGCGCCCCGCGCTCCGCTATGGCCTGCCGCTCTGGGTCGGCGCGGTCGCCACGTTCGCGTCGCGTCGCTGGGACAACCTAGTGGTGTCGGGCCTCTTCGGCGCCGCCGTCGTGGGCGAGTACAACCAGGCGTACAACCTGGCGGACATCCCGGCCACGCAGGTCGGCGAGCAGATCGGCGACGTGCTCTTCCCCAGCTTCTCGCGCATGGAGCCGGAGGACCGCAAGCGCGCGCTCGTGCGTTCGACGGGTCTCATCTCGCTCGTCGTCTTCCCGCTCGCCGTGGGCCTCGGCACCGTCGCGCCGACGGTCGTTCACGTCATCCTTCGGCCGGCGTGGTACGGCGTCGCGCCGATGCTCATGATCTTGTCCGCGCTCAGCGTCACGCGGCCGATCGGCTGGACGATCCAGGCGTACCTGCAGGCGTCGCACCGGCCGCGGGCGTCCATGTGGCTCGGCCTCGCGAAGATCGCGTTCCTCCTCAGCGCGATGTTCGTCCTCGGCAAGCTCACCGGCAACCCGCTCTGGACGTGCGGCGCCGTAGGGCTCGCGTTCGCGCTGCACTCGCTCGCGAGCATGTTCGTCGTGTCGCTGGGCGACGGCGTCCGCATGTCGCAGATGCTCGGCCGCTGCGCGCCGCCGCTCCTGGCGACGCTGCCGATGGCGGCCGCGATCTACGGCGTGCGCCTCGCAGCTGCCGGCGCCGTGCCGCCGTGGGTCGGCCTCGTGCTCGAGCTCGCGACGGGCGGCGTCACGTACGTGGCGGCCTGCTTCGTCGTCGCCGGCCACCACGCCCGGGACTTCATCGGCCTCGTGAAGGGTGCGATCCAGAAGCGCCGCGGGGGCGCGCCCGCGGCGGGCTGACGCGCGCCGTCCGAGCGAGGGCGGCGAACGCGGCCTCGGCCTCCGGCAAGCCGATCGCGACGAGGCCGGGGACGACGTCCTCGCGCATGCCGTCGAAGAACGCGCGCGCGTAGCCGGCGGAGGTCAGCGTGCCGAAGTTCGGCGCGGGCGCGCTCTCCGGCTCCGCGCGCGCCCACGCCTCGCCGGGCCCCGCGCCGCACAGATCGCGGTAGTGCGAAAAGAGCGCCGGCAGCTGGCGGGCGAGGACGTCGCGCTCGCGTCGGTCCGCGGCGGTGCCGTCGCTGCGCATGAGGAGGGCGCCGAGCTCCCAGCCGAGCCGGCCGTGGAACGTCTCGTCGTCCACGATGGCGCGGACCGCGTCCTTGGCGACGGGGACGGTCGCCGCCCGGAGGCAGCGGCGGAACATGCGCCCGCTCAGCGTCTCGCCCACGCAGAACGCCGCGACGACCGCCGCGCGGACGTGCGCGCGGAGCGTCTTCGTCGTGACCCGCAGGTGCAAGGCCGCAGGTTCGACCGCCGCCGGCGCGCCGCCGCAGAGCGCCGTCATGCGCAGCGCGATGTCGGTGTGGCGGACCTCGTCGGCGATCATCCGCGCGAACGCGCCCGCCCAGTCGAGCGGCGCGACGAGCCGGTGCAGCTGCCCGGAGAGCTGGGTGAAGAGCGCGAGCGAGCAGTACTCCTGAACCGCGCGCGCCTGCCACGCCGCGGCGGCGCCTGCGAGCTGCTCCTTCGTGAACGCCCCGCGCTCGAGCTCCCACCGGATCGCGCCGCGGCGCGGCGCCGCGATCTTCGCGTGCTCGCCGGCAAGCTCGAGGTCGCCCGCGCCCGTCTCGCGCCGCAGCGGGATCATAGGCACGGGCGCGGGCCTGAATCTCGGACTACGGCTTGTGATCGACGTCGCTCGGCACGAGCTGGCCGGGCGGCGCGTTCAGGATCGGGAAGCGACGCCGCCCGCCCGCGTCCATGCCGCCGTCGCCCAGATCCGCGGGCGCGCTGGCCATCGGCGAGACGGCGGTGGCGTTCACCATCGGCGGCTGCGGCGGCTCCGGCTGCGTCGTCGTCGTCTTGTCGCACCCGGCCGTGCCCTCTCCAAGTGTTCCAAGCGTGCCTAGCGTTCCAAGCGTGCCCAGCAGCGCGGCGCCCTGCGTCAGCGCGGCGAGTTTCGCGAGGCGGCCTGCCTTCTTGGTGTGCGTCGTCATCGGCTCTGGGAATAGCACTACCACCGGTCGTCGTCGACCGCGCGCACCGTGTCGGTCACCCCCATCTTCGGAACGAATTCCAGCTCCCCGCGCGCGCGCGCGTCGTCGACCATGCACACGTACCGGATGTGATCGAGCTCGGGCGCCGGGAACGTCGTCAAGCGGAGCGACCACATGCGCTTCACCAGCATGCGCCCGAGCGTGTGCGGCACGGGGACGCTTCGCCGGCCGAGGATCTTGATCGCGTGCGACAACGGCAGCGGCTCGGGGCCGGCGACGTTGAAGATGCCGCGCTTGCCGGCGCCGAGCGCGGACTGGATGGCGCGCACGACGTCCGACTCGTGGATCACCTGAATCATCGGGTCGAAGCCCATGAGCGTCGGGATCGTCGGCAAGCGCAGGAAATTCGACGGCGCGTTGCGCACCGTGCCGAGGATGTGCACCGGCCGCAGGATGACCGTCTCGGTCTGCGGGTGCTTCCAGAAGAAGCCCTGCGCGAGCATGTCGACCTCGATGAGGTCGCGGATCTCGCTGAAGCGCGCGCCGGCGAGGAGCGGCGCGTCCTCGTTCAGGAACTGCGCGTTGCCGGCCTGCGGGCCGTAGACGTTCGCGCTCGAGAGGACGACGAGCTTCGGCACCTTGAACTGCGCGACGTACTCGAGCAGCTTCGCGAAGCCGGCGACGTTCCACTCGTGGTGGTCGGCCGCCGACGCGCGCGGGTCGTGCATGACGCCGAGGTGTACGACCGCTTGAACCTCGCCCTGGCGGAAGACGTCCTTGAGCTTTTTCCGTCGGAGGTCGACCTGCTGGTGCTCGACGTCCTTCGGCTTGTCGGGGAAAGGGCGCCGGTCGACGCCGATGACCTTGCGCTCGCGATGCAGCGCGCGGGCGAGGCGCTTACCGAGCCGCCCGCAGATGCCCGTGATGACGACCGGCCCCTCCATCGCGTCCTCCCCCGCGAGGCTTACCAGAAGACGTGCTTGCGGTCCTTGACGCCGCGGTTGAGCATCGACTGGATCATCGATTTCACGACCCAGACCTTCTCCTCCATGACGGCGTCGTCGTCGTCGGGATCGCCGGCGAAGCGCATGGGCTCGCCGAAGTACATGCGGTACTTGGTGGGGAGGGGGAGCTGCCCGCCGGGCAAAAGGAGCTGCGGGATGACCGGGAAGCTCGGCATGCGGAGGAGCCTCGCGAGCGCCTCGATGTTGCCGACGCTGATGTATTGCTCCTCGCCGCCGACGACCGCGACCGGCACGATGGGGGTGCCGGTCGCGATGGCGAGGCGCATGAAGCCGAGTCCGAAGTCGGTGAGCTGGTAGCGCCGGTCGAACGTCTTGTTGATGCCGCGCGCGCCCTCGGGGAAGACGAGGAGCGCCTCGCCTTGCTCGAGCAAGCGGTGGGCGTTCTCGGGGACGCCGACGACCTGGCCGACGCGCGCGAACAGCATCGACACGAACGGGAGCGTCTGCGTCCACTTCTCCACCATCGCACGCACGAAGCGCGGGGGCTCCGTGTCCATGAAGAGCGATGCGCCGATGAGCGCGGCGTCGATCGGCAGCTGCCCGGAGTGGTTCGCGATGAAGAGCACGCGCCCGGTGGGGATCCGCTCCTGGCCGAAGACGCTGGTGCGGAAGTAGTGACGGTGCAGGATGGCCACGGAGCCAAGCGCGTACTTGGTCCAGGCGGGATCCAGCCCGAACGGGTCAGTGCCGGAGGAGGTCAGGTTCAGCGGCACGCGGGCCAAGCGCGCGTTGAACTCCTCACCCAACTTGTCCGTCATGAACGTGTCGATGCCATCCGCAGCAAGCCCGATGGCTCTGCGAATTCCGCCCGCGATCCGGGACACGCCCGAGATGTTTGCGAGCACACGACTCTGGTTTCGCAACACCGGCCAAGCTTAGGCGGCTGCGGTCCGTTGTTCTACTTGTTCGCGCCATCGTGTATCACGCTCGTGTGCCGAAGCTCGAACGGCCCACGTCATTCTGCGCACCGCCGCCGCTCCGGCCTGGGGACACGATCGCGATCGTGGCGCCCGCGAGCCCGTTTCCCGACGCGCAGTTCCTTCCCGGGCTCGCGTGGCTCCACCAGCGCTA
>JAYVXL010000528.1:0-15301 GCA_043785185.1 Myxococcales bacterium | reverse complement strand
TTCAAGGACACGTCGCAGAGCAAGATCGCGCTCGCGGCCGGACCGAAGCTTGGCATCAACGTTCCCCCGGTCGATCCGGACGGGAGCTTCTACATCGGCCAGGCGGAGTTCTACTACGACTGCGACGCGGCCTGGTCCGACGACGCCTGCAACGGGAGCTGGGGCATCACCACCATCCCGCGCTCGATGTACAGCATGCGCTGGATGGCCCGCTTGCGGCGCGTCCACTACCCGAGCTTGAGCGGCATGTTCATGGAGTGGCTCGGCGGCATGCTCCTCAGCAACAACGTGCTCGGCCCGCTCAAGGGCAAGATCGCGACGAGCGGCTGGTACCAGAAGATCGGCCAGATCACGAAGGACCTCGGCGAAAAGTACGGCGGCAAGGTCGGCGGCGTCCTCGCCAAGCGGCTCTTCGGCGATCTCGCGAACAACGTCTCTCCGGACGGCAACATCATCGCCACCGGCAACGGGGGCGGCTCGGTCGACGGATTGCTCAGCGGCGTCCGCAACCTCATCCCCGGCGTCACCAACCCGCCGCTCACGGGGATGATCCATTGAGGCCCGCCATGAGCACACTCGCCAAGAGACGCCGAGCGCGGAGGCGGCAGCGCGGCGCGGCGCTCGTCGAGGCCGCCGTCGTGCTGCCGGTGCTCGCGATCTTCCTCGGGCTCATCATGTACGAGTACAGCGCGTACAAAGAGAAGATGCGCGTGCAGCAGACGGCGCGGGAGAACGCGCTGCTCTTCGCGTCGCACGGGTGCCAGGGCCAGGGCGGCGGCTACGGGCCGGCGGGCTACAGCGTCGACACCGACGGGAACACCTCGTACGAGGGCCCGATGTCGCACGGGCCGCCGGGCGCCTCGGGGATGCAAGGCGCGACCGATCGCTCCTTCAACATGGCGCAGACGGATCTGTCGGTCGTCGCCAAGGGCGGCGGCCGCGAGCGCACCGTGAAGGGCAGCGCGCGCGCGTACTGCAACGAGCGGCCGGAGAACGGCGATCCGATCGGCGTCATCAAGTGGTCGTTCGGCTTCTTCAGGACGGGGGTGCTCTAGCCATGCTCGCCCTCGCGCTCGTCGCGGCCGCGCGTAAGAAGCTCGGCTCCCAGAAGCTCAAGGGCGCGGTCCGCGTCCTCGTCTACGGCACAGTCGTGGCGGCGGGCCTCTTTGCGTACTCGTACCGGTCCGCGAAGGCCGACATCGGCAAGTCGTCGATCCAGGTCGGCCGCGATCTCGCGCAGGTCGCCGACCTCTTGCAGGAGACGGCGCAGATTCGCCTGAACGGGCAGCCGGTGTTCGTCGCGAGCGCCGTCACCCAGGAGCCGGTCGGCCGCGTGCTCGATCGCTTCGACGAGCACTGCGCCGCGAGCCCCGGCGCGCTCGGCGACGCGTGGAAGAGCCTCTCGAAGGCGGGAAAAACGCTGGACCCGAAGACCGACCCGCGCGCCAGCGCGTTCATCACCGCCGGCATCGTGCGGCACGAGACGAAGCGCGAGGGCGTCGTCCTCTGCCTCGTGAAGGGCACCGAGACGCGACCTACGTTCACCGAGGCGGCGCGCGCGTTCACCAAGACCCACGACCTCGGCGCCCTCGGCAAGCTCCGCTACGCCTACGCGCAGGTGACGCCGCAGGGCAACACGCTCGTCCTCACGGTGTGGACGGAGGACCGCTTCGATCTCTCCGCGGTCTTCCCCGCCGAGGGAGAGGCGCCCGGCCGCGACCCCGAGGGCATTCCGCGCCCGCCCGACAGCAAGCGCCTCATGAGCATCGACGTCGCGGGGACGCCGTTCGGCACGTTCGTGTACCGGTCGACCGAGGAGCCGGCGAAGCTCGTGTCCTTTTACGACGGCGAGCTCGGCAAGCAGGGCTGGACGATCCTCGACCCCGACGCCGCGACCGGCGCCGCGCAGACCGGGCGCGGCCACGGCTACATGAAAGACGGCGCGCAGCTCATGGTCGCCGTAGGCAAGGACGACTCGGGCAGCACCATCCTGTCGATCGGCGAGCTCGCGGCCCGCCCGCGCACCACAACCCCCTGAAATTCCTGGTGCTTCCAGGTTCCGACGATTCGGAGTAGCCTGAGAGAGTATCCATGAACCGTCGTGCGCTGGTCCTCGCGCTGATCGTCGCCGTGCTCGGCGTATTCCTCCTCGTCCTCTACCAACGCAGGTTCGAGGTGGAGGCGTCGGGCGGCGAGAAGGTGAAGCTCCTCATCGCCGTCAAGCCGATCGAGCGGGGCAAGGTCATCACGGAGGACGTCGTCGCCACGCGCGAAGTCCCTCAGGCGTACGTCGAGGACCGCGCGATCAAAGAGGTCGAGAAGGCCAAAATCCTGGGCCTCCGCGTCGGCAACACCGTGCAAGCGCAGCAGACGCTCATGTGGACGGACCTCATCACCGCGAGCGAGGATCGCCGCGATCTGTCGGACATCGTGCAGCCGGGCAACCGCGCGGTGACGATCAAGACATCGCGCGAGGACTCGAGCGTCGCGCTCATCCGCCCCGGCAACTACGTCGACGTCATCGCCGTCGTGAGCCAGACCGCGCAGAGCGAGCACCGCGCGGCCGCCGTGCTCCTGCAGCGCGTCCTCGTCCTCGCGACGGGGCTCGACACGTCGGGCGACACGAGCCCGGCCGAGAAGAACGGCGTCGTGACCGATCGCGACAACCTGCTCACGCTGAGCCTCACGCTCCCCGAGGCGCAGCTGCTCGCCGCCGCGCAGGAGAAGGGGCGGATCACCGTCGCCCTGCGAAATCCCGAAGATCAGCGCACGATCGATCGCATCCCCGACTACAACACGACGCTGCTCTTCAACCGCGATGGGCGCGATCCGGTCGGGAGCCGCAACTACACGCCGCAGCGCGCGACGCGCCTGCCCGAGGGGCAGTGAGGGGGGCGCGCGCCGCCGTCGCGCGCGTCGCGCTCGGCTTGGCCGCGGCCGGCGCCGCGCTCGGCGCCGATGCCTTCGGCGCCCGCGAGGCCGCTGCGCAGCCGCACCGCGGCGACAACGAGATCAACCTCGCCGTCGGCGAGACCAAGACGCTCCCGGCGCGCGGCGTGTCGAACTTCGGCGAGGGCGACAAGGCCATCATCGAGTCGACGCTCACGACGCAAGGCGACAAGATCGTCATCACCGCGAAGAAGCCCGGCAACACGACGTTCCTCGTCTTGAAGCAGGACGGCTCGCAGCAGACCTTCCAGGTGAGCGTCGCCAAGCGGCCCGTCGAGGCGGTGCAGCGCGAGCTGCAGCAGCTGCTCGACAAGATGCCCGGCGTCTCCACGCGCCCGATCGGCACGCGCGTCTTCATCGAGGGCGCCGTCACCACCGACGTCGAGTACCGCCGCATTCAGCAGATCGCCGGGCTCTACGAGGGGCAGGTCGAGGCGCTCGTCAACGTCGGGCGCGGGCCCGCGGACGGGAAGATCCTCATCCGCCTCGATTTCTTCTTCGTGCAGTACGAAAAGAGCGCGAGCTACGCCGTCGGCCTCGCCTGGCCCGGATCGATCGGCGGCGACGCGGCGGCCGGCACGTTCACGAACCCGGCGGGAGGCGCGCAAATCGGGCAGAGCACGTTCACCTACGACTTCATCGCCAAGACGCCGACGGCGGCGCAGGCGTCGATCGTGAATCAGCCGCTCCCGCGCCTCGACATCGCGGCGCGCCACGGCTGGGCGAAGGTGCTCAAGCAGTCGACGGTGCTCACGTCGAACGGCGCCGAGGCGACGTTCGACTCGGGTGGCGAGCAGAACTTCGTCGCGGCGACGGGCCTCACGGCGAGCCTCGTCAAGATCCAGTTCGGCACGAACGTCACCGTGCTCCCGCGCTACGAACAGAACAGCAAGGACGTCGAGGTCAAGCTCTCGGCGGACGTGTCGGACCTGACACCCGCCGCGGCCGCGAGCACCCTCCCCGGCCGCAGCACGAGCAAGCTGTCGACGCTCGTGACGCTGAAGCTCGGCCAGGCGCTCGTCCTCTCGGGCATCCGAACGCAGAACCAGCGCCACGACGTCGTCGGCCTCCCCGGCCTCAGCCAGATCCCGGTCTTCGGCGTCCTCTTCTCGAGCAACCGCGACGATCTCACCGACGTCGAGGGCGCCGTCTTCATCATCCCGAGCGTCGTCGAGACGGTGCCCAAGTCGTCCGTCGAGATCATCAAGAACGCCCTCGGGACGTTCGGCGACTACTCGGGCGAGATCGACCAGGTCAACACGTTCAACAAGACGCCTCCCTCCGCCAAGTAGCCTCCATGCACCTCGAGGTGATGATCCAGTCCGACGCGGGCCAGCAGCGCACGGAGACGTGCCCTGCCTCGGCGCCGATCTCCATCGGTCGGCACCCGCAGTGCGTGCTGCGCCTCGACAGCGATCTCGTGTCGCGGCAGCACGCGATCGTGCACCCGACGGCGGGGTCGATGGTCGTCGAGGACGTGTCGACCAACGGCACGATCGCGGGCGATCGCGTGCTGCGGCGCGAGGCGCTGGAGGTGCCGTACGGCACGCCGATCATCCTCGGCGACTACACGCTGTTCTTCGTGCCGCAGGGCACCTCGGCGGAGATGAACGCGGCGCCGCCGCCGGCCGCGCGCTCCGTGCCGCCGCCGCCGCCATCGTCCCGCGCGCCGATGCACAGCGTGACGCGCGCGCCGCCGCCGAACGGCCACGTCGCGCTCGGGCCGCAGACGCAGCGGCCGCCGCCCGCGACGCGGGCGGGTTCGCTCCTCGAGATGAACCAAGCGAACGCCACGCGCGACGCGCAGGCGAAGGACGTGGGGCTGCGCAGGGACATCCACAAGGCGCTGCTCGAGCACCTCGATTTGGCGACGATCGACACGACGAAGCTCGACGACCCGTCGATGCGCCCCAAGGTGCTGAACGCGCTCCGGCGCATCGTGCAGTCGATGGCGGCCCGCATCCCGAAGGAGATCGACCACGACACGCTCATCGGCGAGCTCTCCGACGAGGCGCTCGGCTTGGGACCGCTGGAGCGCTTCCTCGCCGACGCGAGCATCACCGAGATCATGGTCGTCGACCCGAACACCATCTACATCGAGCAGGGCGGCAAGATTCAGCTCTCCGGCGCGCGCTTCACCGACGACGAGCGCGTGCGCGCGGTCATCGAGCGCATCGTGACGCCGCTCGGTCGCCGCATCGACGAGTCGTCGCCGCTCGTCGACGCGCGCCTGAAGGACGGCTCGCGCGTGAACGCCGTCATCCGGCCGATCGCGCTGCGCGGCTCGACGATCACGATCCGAAAATTCGCGCGCACGCCGCTCACCATCGAGAAGCTCGTCGAGCTCGGCGCGATCACCAAGCCGATGGCGCTCTTTCTGCATCGCTGCGTCATCGCGAAGAAGAACGTCGTCATCTCCGGCGGCACCGGCAGCGGAAAGACCACGCTGCTGAACGTGCTCTCGGCGTCGATCCCGGCGGACGAGCGCATCATCACGATCGAGGACGCCGCCGAGCTCCAGCTGAAGCAACCGCACGTCGTGTCGATGGAGACGAGGCCGCCGAACCTCGAGGGCCGCGGCGAGTACACCATCCGCGATCTCGTGAAGAACGCGCTGCGCATGCGACCCGACCGCATCGTCGTCGGCGAGTGCCGCGGCGGCGAGGCGCTCGACATGCTGCAGGCCATGAACACCGGCCACGACGGCTCGCTCACCACGACGCACGCGAACTCGCCGGGCGAGGCGGTGTCGCGCCTCGAGACCTTGTGCCTCATGGCCGGCCTCGACCTGCCGGTCCGCGCGATCCGCGATCAGATCGCGTCGAGCGTGCACATCATCGTGCAGCAGGCGCGCCTGCCCGACGGCTCGCGCAAGGTCACCGAGGTGAGCGAGGTCATCGGCCTCGGCGACCACGGCGAGGTCGAGCTGCGCTCGATCTTCAAGTACGTGCGCACTGGCACCGGCCCCAAGGGCAAGGTCCTCGGCGAGTACCGCGCGACCGGTTACCTGCCGTCGTTCCTCGAGACGTTCATCGTCATGGGCCTCGTCAAGCCCGGGGAGGCTTACCTGTGAGGCTCTCCGACGTGGCGCCGATGACCGAGATCATGAAGTGGGGGAGCCTCGGCGCCGTCGGCCTCGGCCTGTTCGGCGCGACGTTCGCCGCGGCGCGCGATCCCGGCAGCATGGGCTACCGGTACTGGAACCGGTACACGTCGTCGATGGATCGCAAGCTCCGCCCCATGTTCATCTTCGTGCCGGGCCGCCGCATCGCGGTGTGGCAGCTCGTCGCGATGTTCGCGTACGTCGCGCTGCACATCGTCGTCGCCATCCCGTACTGGTACCTGGGCTTCATGCTCATCGCGCTCGCGCCCACGGTGTACATCGAGCAGCTGCGAAAGCAGCGCGTCGAGCAGATCGAGTCGCAGCTCGACGGCTTCCTCCTCGCGCTCGCGAACGCGCTCAAGACGACGCCGAGCATCGGCGCGGCGCTCGCGTCGGTCGCCTCCGTCATTCAGGTGCCGATGCAGCAAGAGGTCGACCTCGCGCTCAAGGAGATGAAGGTCGGCAGCTCGCTCGAGCAGTCGCTGCTCCACATGGCGTCGCGCGTCGGCAGCCGGCAGCTCGACTCGGCGCTCAGCTCGATCCTCATCGGGCGGCAGGTCGGCGGCAACCTCCCCAAGGTGCTCGAGACGACGAGCTCGACGATGCGCGAGATGCAGCGGCTCGAGGGCGTCGTGCGCAGCAAGACGGCCGAAGGACGCTTCCAACTGTGGACGATCGCGCTCCTCCCGTTCGTCCTCGTCTTCCTCCTCAACGCCCTTTGGCCCGGGTACTTCAAGCCCCTCGAAGGGAACCTGGTCGGCTACATCATCATCGGCGCCGCGGCGACGCTCTGGGTCACCGCGATCGCGATCGCCCGCAAGGTGCTCGCGGTGGACCTCTGACCGGCACGAAGATGGGCGGCCTCTCCCTCCACCTCCTCGTGCTGCGCTACGCCGTCCTCGGCGCGTTCGGCCTCGCGGTCATGCTGCTCGTCTACGCGCTCGCCAGCGCGCCGACGCGCATCGCCAGCCGCCTCGGCCTCCGCGGCCTCAAGCGTCAGCGCGTGCTCGCCAAGAACGAGGCGTGGGCGGGTATGGAGCCGTTCGTTCGTTGGCTCGGCGTGCGCGTGAGCGGCATCCCGTCGGACGGGCAGCGCGCGAGCCTCGATCGGCTCGTCGGCCTCGCCGGCGACTACATGGGGCTCACGGCCGACGAGCTCATCGCGATGTCGATCCTGAGCGGCATCGGCGGCGCGGTGGTCGGCGTCTTCGCCGGGTACGTCACCGACCTCGGGCCGATCCTCTCCGTCGCGCTCACCGCGCTCGGCGTGGCGCTGCCGTACCTTCAGCTGAGCGGCGCCGCGACCGAGCGCCTCAAGTCGATCGGGCGCGGGCTCCCGTACGTGATCGATCTGATGGCGCTCTCCATGGGCGCGGGGCTGGATTTCCCGGGCGCCGTGCGGCAAGTCGTCGAGAAGAGCAGCAACCCGGACGACCCGATCGTCGAGGAGTTCACCCTCGTCCTGCAGACCATCAACCTCGGCCAGACACGCAAACAGGCGATGCTCGAGTTCGCGCGGCGGGCGCCGGTCGACGCGGTCACCGAGTTCGTCAACGCGCTCATCCAGGCCGAGGAGCGCGGCAACCCGGTCGCCGACGTGCTCACCATCCAAGCGAGCGTGTCGCGCACGCGCCGCTCGGTGCGCGCCGAGGAGTCCGCCTCGAAGGCCGGCGTGCAGATGGTCGGTCCGCTCATGCTCGTGTTCTTTTCGATCATGCTCCTGATCCTCGGGCCCGCGCTCATGACCATCACGGGAGGGCTGTGACGCCGTGAGGATGATCCGCTTCCAGATCCGCTACCCGACCGGCCAAGTCGAGCAGATCAACATCGAGCACGAGCGCGCGCTCATCGGCTCGGGCGCCCACTGCGACATTCGCTTGCCGCTCGATCAAGCCGCCGTCGAGCACGTGCTCGTCGAGGTCGCCGCCGGCGGCAACGTGTTCGCGCGCGCGCTCAGCTTCGAGCCGCCGCCCACGATGAACAACATCCCGTTCACGCAGGCGCCGCTGCCTGCCGAGACGCTGCTCGGCGTCGGGCAGGTGCAAATCTACGCGCAGGCGGCGGACGTCGCCGGCGGCGGCGGCGTCCAGACGCAGCAAAAGAAGAGCGGGACGAGCCCGCTCACCGTCATCGCGGTGCTCCTCATGATCCCGGCGGCGGGGTACCTCTTCTTCGTGGAGCCGCCGGCCGACGCCGTCGCGAGCAAGCCGCCGAAGGAGCCCGAGCTCTGGGGCGCGCCGGTGGCGACATGCCCGCAGCCCGGCGGCGAGCAGGCGCTGGCCCTCGCGCGCGAGCGGCGCGCCGTCGCCGACGCGAAGCGCGAGCGGCGGCCGTTCCACGTGCAAGACGGCGTCGCGGCGGTGCCGCTGTACGAGCTCGCGGGCGCGTGTTTCCGCGCGGGCGGCGACGTCGAATCGAGCAACCAGGCGCTCGCGTCGGCCGGCGCGCTTCGCCGCGAGCTCACCGACGACTACCGCACGCAGCGCGTCCGCCTCGAGCATGCGCTGTCGGTGAAGGACGGAAAGAGCGCGCAGCGGCAAGTGCGCGTGCTGCTCGCGTTCACCGAAGGCAAGCCCGGCGACTACGTGACGTGGCTCTCCAACCTCGATCGACGCCTCAAGATTCGCCTCGGCAGCGGCGGGCCGCCCAAGTCATGACGCGCGCGGCGACATTGGGCGTCGCGATCGCGCTCTCGCTCGCGGTCGGCTGCGCGCCGTCGCCTGGCGAGCGCGTGCAGCAGAACGTCAGGGCGTGGAAGAGCGAGCAGAAGCCGGAGAAGCTCGTCGCGCAGGCGCGCGCGTTCTGGAGCGTCGGCGATCTGACGCGCGCCGAGGAGTACTTCGCGGCGGCGATCGACATCGGCGGCGACGAGGCGAAGATCATCCCGATGCTGCTGAGCGTGTGCGTGCAGGACGGCCGGTACCGCGTGGCCATCACGTACGCCGAGAACCACCTGCGCCGCCACCCCGGCGACGTGAGCGCGCGCTTCGTGCTCGGCACGCTGTACGCCGCGGTGGGCGACGGGCCGGGCGCGCGGGTGGAGCTCGAGCGGGTGCTCGCCGCGCGGCCCGCGGAGCCGCAGGCGCACTTCGCGATCGCGCTCGTCGTGCGCGACCAGGGCGACCGCGTGGCCGCCGACAAGCACTTCCGAGAGTACCTGCGCCTCGCGCCACAAGGCGCACACGCCGAGGAGGCGCGCGCGTCGCTCCTGCAGAGCGTCCCCCCCGACGCCGCAAGGGAGCCCACATCGCCATGATACCTCGCGAGGTCTTCGCCGAGACGCTGCTCCAGTTCTTCGCGCCGATCCGGCCGTTCCTCGAGGATCCGGTGGTCGCCGACATCATGATCAACGGCCCCGACCAGATCTTCGTCGAGCGAAAGGGCAAGCTGGAGCTGACGACCGCGCGCTTCGAGACGCGCGAAGCGCTCATCGCGGCGCTCCGCAACGCGGCGCAGTTCGTCGGCAAGCACATCGACGAAGACCGACCGATCCTCGAAGGGCGCCTGCCCGACGGCTCGCGCATCGAGGCCATCCTCCCGCCCGCCGCGCCGGACGGGCCTTGCGTGTCGATCCGCCGCTTCTTCAAGGAGACGCTGACCGTCGAGCGCCTCATCGGCTTCGGCGCGATGACCGAGGACAGCGCCGTCGCGCTGCACGCGCTCGTCGCCGCGAAGCTGAACGTGCTCGTCGCCGGCGGCACGGGCAGCGGCAAGACGTCGATGCTGAACGCGCTGTCGTCGTACATCCCCGAGGGTGAGCGCGTCGTCGTCATCGAGGACTCACGCGAGCTGCAGCTGCAGCGTCAGCACGTCGTGATGCTCGAGGCGCGTCCTGCGGACCCGAAGGGGCGAGGCGAGGTCACCATTCGCGATCTCTTCCGCGCGACGCTGCGCCTGCGGCCCGATCGCATCGTCGTCGGCGAGATCCGCTCGGGCGAAGCGCTCGATCTCATCCAGGCCATGACGAGCGGCCACGGCGGCTGCCTCTCGACGTTGCACGCCACCTACCCGCGCGACACGCTCACGCGCCTCGAGACGATGGCGATGATGAGCGACGTCGAGATGCCGCTCAGCGCGCTGCGCGTGCAGCTGGCGAGCGCGGTGAACCTCATCGTTCAGGTGTCGCGCCTCCAGGACGGCTCGCGCAAGATCACGCACATCTCCGAGGTCACCGGCTTCGATCAGGTGACGCAGGCCTACCAGATCCAGGACATCTTCCACCGCGAGTACCACGGCTTCGGCGAGCACGGCGAAATCCTGAGCGACTTCCTCCCGACGGGGATTCTGCCTCGCGCGATTCCGCAACTGCACGAGCACGGGGTCGATCTGCCGGCCGCGGTCTACGATGCAGCGAAGCGGCGCGAGCACGACTATGGCTGATCCGTCGGAGGAGCTGGTGATCGAGGTGGAGGTCGGCATCGCCGACCCTCCCTTCATCGCGATTCCGCGCGGGCAGGTGTTGTCGCCGATGAGCGTCGGCCGGCGCGGCATGTGGCGCATCGAGGGCAGCGGCGTGCTCGACGTGCACGCGTACGTCTACTTCGACGGCAAGCGCTTCTTCCTGCAGAGCGTCGACGAGCGCACGCCGGTCATCGCGCACGGGCATCCGATTGGTCGCGCGTGGACGAGCGTGTCGCCGCCGTGCAAAATCGAGCTCGGCACCGCGCGCCTGCATTTCCGGGCGACGTACACCGAGGGGCCGGATCTCGACGACCAGGAGACGGCGGTGCTCGACCGAAGGGCGGCGGGGCCGCTCGCGCGTCCGTTCAAGCCGGGCGAGTTCGCGCGGCGCGTCGACAGCGAGTCGACGCGCGTGAAGCCGCTCGACGCCGAGACCGTGGCGGTGCGCGCGGCGACCCCTGGGCATCCGCCCCTTCCCGCGCCGCCGCCACCCGGGCCGCCGGTCGAGGAGATCCCGACGCCGGCGCACCTCCTGCGGCCGCCGTTGGGTCGAGCCGCGGCGCCGCCGCCGGTAGACGAGCCGATGGACGCGACGCGAAGCGCCGTCGTCGCGGGCTTACCGCCGCCGCTCCCGGCGGGTCAGCGCCACCTGCGGACGGTGCAGATGCAGCCCGTGCAGAACCCGCGGCTCGAGCTGTTCAAGCAACGGTGGGATCAGCTGAGCGGACCGAAGAAGATCCTCATCGCGCTCCTCCCGGCGCTCCTCGTGTCGCTCTACTTTCTCTTCGTCGCGGACGACGAGCCCCCGCGGCCGATCGCCGCAAGCAAAGGCGCGGGCGCGGCGTCGGCGAGCGCGCCCGCGCCGGACGCGGGCGCGCCGATGGCCGCGCTGTCGAGCGTCCCGCCAACGCTGAACGTCTCGCAGCTCCCGATCGCGCCTCCTCCAACGTCGGGCGCGGCGGCACCCACGACGACCAGCCCCGCGCAGCGCACGCTCGAGCGACAGGCGGTCGACTACGTGGCGAACGGACAATACGAGCGCGCGGCGATCGCGTACGACCAGCTGGCGGCGCAGTTCCCCGATCGGCCGGCGTACCGCGAGGCCGCGCGCATCCTGCGCGGGCGGATGGACGGCGGCACGTAGACGAACGCGCGCCGCCGCTCACCGCGCCAGCGCGTGATCCGGATACCGGGCGCGGAGGCGGGCTTCCACCTCGGCCGCCGCGGCGGCGCTCCCCTGCGCACGCAGCGCGCGCGCTTCGAGGGCGAGCTCCTCGGGGTCGAGCGCGTGGCTGTCGAGGGCCTGCGCCGCGTGCACGGCGGAGAGCGCTCCCTTCGCGTCGCCGCGCACGAGCGCGCCGCGCGCCTCCGAGACGAGGAAGCCCTC
Source organism: Myxococcales bacterium (assembly GCA_043785185.1). GTDB lineage: Bacteria > Myxococcota_A > Polyangia > Polyangiales > Polyangiaceae > JANYHK01. The sequence continues at coordinate 3,461 of JAYVXL010000528.1, read as the reverse complement.
GCGCTCGAGCAGCTCGTCGCGGTCGACCGCGGCGGGCGACCGGGCAGCGCGCGGCTTGCGAATCGCGCGCGCGGGCGTCGCGGCCGTCGTCGGGGCAGCCGGCGCGTCGTCGAGATCGATCGTCTGGACCGCGGCGGGATCCGGCGCAGCGGGCGCCGGCGCAGCGGGCGCGGCCGGCCGCGGCGGCGCGACCTCGGCGTGTGACTGCGCGCGCAGCCGGGCGCCCTCGGAAGCCGGCGCGAGCGGCCCGACGTGCATGAGCGCCATCGCGAGGCCGACGGTCACCGCGCTCCCGAACAGCGCGCCGACCACCATCAGCTTGCCCGAGCCCATCGCCGCGACGCTCCCGGCCGACGCGCCGACGCCGGCGGCCGCCGCGGTCGTCGCCGCGACGCCGCCCCAGATCTTGGCCTTCGCGAGCTGCGAGGGCGCGTCGCTTTTCGCCGCGTCCAAGAGGGCGCGCGTGCGGGTAGAGACCTCAAGATCCTTCATCGTGAAGCTCCTTCCTGGCGGACGAGCGCCGCTTCGAGCTCGGCGCGCGCCACGCGGAGGCGCGAGTAGACGGTGTTGAGGGGAATGCCGAGGCTCTGGGCGATTTCGGGGGCGGTCATTTCTTCGACCTCGTGAAGGACAAGGACGGCGCGGCGCGCGACGTCGAGGGTGGCGAGCGCGCGGTCGAGGCGGACGAGCGCCTCGCGGCGGAGGGCGGCCTGCGCTTGCGGCGGCTCGATCGCCTCGCGCTCGAGCTGCTTGCCGCCGTCCGGGTCCTCGGGGTGGCGCCGCTTGTGCCGTCGCGCGTCGGACGCGACCCGCAGCACGATCTGAAAGAGCCACGCGCGCGGGCCGTGGCCGCGGTCCTCGAACTCGGTGAAGCGCCGGTGCGCGATGACGAACACCTCTTGCGTCTTGTCATCGACGTCGGCGTCGTTGACGCCGAGGCGCCGCAGGTTGCGCCAAACGAAGTCGACGTGGGCGTCGTACATCGAGCGGAAGGTCTGCGCGCGCGACGCGGTGCTCGGCGCCACGGCAGGGACCGACGTTTGCGAGGGTCGGCCGGAGACGCTCGCCTCTTCGATCATCGCACCCTCCACGCGAAGCCGAGCTCCAGCCGCGCGTACGCGAGCAGCGGCGCGAGCTTCAGGCCCTGGGCGTTCTCGACGATCGTGTCGCGCAGGAGGTTCACGCCGACCGTGCCGCGCGCCTCGGCGACGAGCTCGCCGAAGAGCTCGCCGCGCACGCCGATCGAGCCGCCGGGGGCGAGCAGCGGCGTCACGTCGCGCTGCACCTCGCCGCTCACCGGGCTCTTGCCGCGGCCGCCCGAGTCGAGCGCGAGGAGGCCGGTCTCGAGGCCGCCGCACGCGTCCATCTGGATGCCGCCGTGCTCGGCGGCGTCGCCCGGCGCGCGGCGGCAGGCGTCGACGCGCACGGCGCCCCACGTCGCGGCGAGGTCGGTCCCCGCCGCGACGTCGCGCAGCGAGCGTCCTGCGGCGACCGTTGGGCGCACGAACCAGCCGCTCGGCACCTCGAAGACCGTGAACACGTGGCCGCCGGCGATCCCCGCGCCGCCGTCGCCGAGGAGGCCGTACTGGTAGCTCGCGCCCATGCCGACCTCGAACTCGCGACGCGGACCGCGCGGCCGGAGCGCGAGCGCTTGCTCGGGCGCCGCGGTCGTCGGCGGCTCCGGCGGCACGAGCGAGGCCTTCACGGGCTCGGCCGGCCCGGCAGGCACCGCAGCGACGGCCGCGCGCCGCACCTCTTCGTCGAGCACGAGCGAGGCCCACACGCCGAGCGCGCGCACGAGGCCGCCGCACTCGGTGGTCTGCTTGCGAAACGCTCGGTGCGCGACGGCGGCGCCGACGCTGTCGGTGATCTCGCCCTCGGCCACGATGTCGGCCTTCTGACGGCGCAGCCGCGCCGCCACCGTCCACGCCGCGCCCGGCGCGAGGCTCGGCGCCAGCATGTGCGCGAAGAGATCCTGCGCGGCCTTGCCGTCGGGGCACGGCGACGGCTGCTCGAAGACGATCTTGGGCGGTTCGGGCTGGTCCACGACGGTCTGACTCGCCCCCTCTCGTCTAGATGGCCAGACTTGGCGTGTTCCGTCTGGTGCAACCTTGGCGGGTTCGACTTCCACAGTAGTAGCAGCAGGCGCAGCGCGATCGGGGTGCGCCCACGACGGTGGGGGGATCGGGGAGGATCCATCCGACGGCGGCCCGTCCGAGGGGTGGGCCAGGTGGGGGGTCCGCGTCGATCCATCTAACGAGAGGCCGACATGTAGTTCGTCTCGTTCCATCGGTATTTTCCAGCCGTGCCGCGTTGGTCCCAGGTGTGCATCAGCAGACCTCGAGGATACGGAAAATGACGGTGTCGCTGGATTGTCGGCTGAACGGAAAGGGGCGGGGCGCGTTTGCGCTCGCGATCCTGACCGCCGCCGTCGCCCTCGGCGCGCTCGCGGCGGTCGCTTGTGACGGCACCCCGGACAGCCTCCTCGGCGATAACGGCACCGGCGCCGCGACCGCCACCGACGCGGGCCAACCGGTGGTCGACCCGAGCGACGGCAGCCTCCTCGATCCGGACGGCGGCAACGCGACGGCGCTCGCCCTCGCCGAGCGCCTGTACCGCGACCTCGAACCGCAGCTGAAGACGTCGTGCGGCGGCAACGCCTGCCACGAGGGCAGCACGTCGGCGCCGCTCTGGCTCAAAGGGCCCAACACGTACGCGTCGATCAAGACCTACGACCAGTCGCAGGTCGGCGAGAAGAAGATCATCGTCTCCGACACGCTCCAGAGCCGCCTCTTCACGAAGGGCCAGCACACCGGCGCCGCGATGGTCACGCCGGATGGAACGGGCAACCTCGGCGACAAGGTCAAGAAGTGGCTCGACGTCGAGGCCGCTGCCCTCAAGGGGGCGAAGCTCCCGGGCAGCGATCCGGTCGCGATCGTCATCGGCGCGACGAACACCGTCGACCTCAGCTCGGTGCCCGGCGCGGTCGCCGGCGCGAAGATCACGTTCAACGCGACGCTCACCGGCAAGATCCTCGCGCTCAGCGCGGTGAAGCTCGTCGCGCCGGCCGGCAGCGGCATCCACATCGCGCACCCCATCTTCGTCCAAGTCCCCGCGACGGCCAAGCCGGTCGAGGACCCGGCGGACAACGGCTCGAACGTCGACGACACCGCGGGCTCCGGCAAGTCGATCCCCATCGGCCCGGGGACGTTCATCCTGACCGGCTTCAACTGGCAGCCGACGGACAAGCTCAAGATCGAGTTCGCGAAGATTGGCCCCGGCACCGTCACCGGCGGCGGCGGCGACGGCGGCACCGGCGGCGGGTGCAAGAACGTGGCGGGCTTCCAGGCCATCGCGGACGTGTTCCGCGGCGGTCAGGTCAACGGCAACGCGCTCACGCCGAACTGCACGGCCGGTTGCCACAAAGCGGGCGGCGGCGGCGACGGCGCGCTCGACCTCAA
>JAYVXL010000527.1:0-15417 GCA_043785185.1 Myxococcales bacterium | reverse complement strand
CCACGCGCGACTTCCGCGACGCGCCTACTTTAGCGCCGCCTTGAGCTGCTGCTGCGCGAGCGAGTCGACCGTCGCCGCGCCCTTCGCGGCATCCGGCGAGGGCGCGGGCGCCGCGGCGGGCGGGGCCGGCGGGACGGCGGCGACGGGCGGGGCGGCAACGACCTTCCTCGCGGTCGCCGGCAGAGCGCCCGTCGCCGGCGCAACGACAACCACCGGCGCGGGCGCCGCGGCGGGCGGGGCGGGCGCGGGCTTGGGTGCATCGACGGCGACGGTGACGGCGTCGGCGCTGCCGAACTTCAGCACCACCGGTCGCGGCGCGACGGCCGGGGCGGCCAGGGGAGGCAGCGAGGCCACGGCGGGCACTTGCACGGCGGCCGCGGGCGCGTCCGCATGGGCGCGATGGTCGAGCGCGTCGAGCGCGCGCATGCTCACCGCGGCGCCGATCGCGCCGAGCGCGAGCAGCACGGCGGCCCACGGCAAGCTCGGCCTCGGCCCGACGAGCGCAAGCCACGCTTCGACACGCGGCGCGAGCGGCTCGCCCATCCGTGCAACCGAAAAGCCGACCGGCGTCAGCGCGACCGGCGCGAGCGAGCTGCCTATCTCGGTAGCGTTGGCGTTGGCGTTGGCGTCGGCGGTCCCGTTGGCGCCGCGAACGGCGGAGGCGGCGCGGTTCGCGATGCGCGGCGCGCCGAGCTTCGGCAGCGCGACGCCGGTGTCGACCAGATCCTCCGGATCGAGCAGCCTGTCCGCCGACCCGAGCTCGACGACGTCGCCGTCCTCAAGGTCAATCGACTTGCTTCGCGCGCGTTTCGGGAAGCGAATCATCGAGGGTTTAGATGTGGCCCAATGAGGGGAGTTTGTCGAGCTGTCCCCACGAAGTTCTCCTGGCGGTGAAAAATTACAGCGGCCCTGAGGTGAACTGTCGGCGGCGCTGCTACCGAAATGCGCCAATGCGGCGCCGGGAAGCGGCGTTCCGGAGAATGCGATCGTATAATCGGCCCCGCATGAACGGCGCAGTTGTCGGCAGCGGCGGCGAGCAATGGTTGGTGCGCGAGGCGAAGATCGCGGTCTTCGACTTGCCGCCTACCCGAGGCGGCGATGCGAACCACGGGGACCCCTCCGACGTCGAGCGCACCTCCAAACGCGAGATCGTGTCGGCGTCGCAGGCCGCCGATCTCGCCGGCACGACGAGCGAGGTCGACGTCGACGACATCCTCGCCGCTGTGCCGATTGATCCGTCGGAGCCGTTCCAGCTGCGCGTCTCGGAGAAGCTCCAGGCGCGCGCGGCGAACTTGTCCGCGCAGCTGCCGCGGGCGTCGGCCCGCGCCATCGTCGACGCGCCGCGCCCGCGCCGCGCGGGGGCCTTCGTGGCGCCGCTCGTCGCGGTGCTCGCCGTGCTCGCGGTCGGCGGCGGGGCCGGTCTCGTCGCGTACCGGACCGCGCCGATCTCCGCGACGAGCGCGCACACGTTCAAGGCGGCGACGTCGTCGAAGGTGATGACGATGCGCGCCTCGAGCGTCACGGCGAGCGTTCCGACGGTCCACGTCGACAGCCTCCCGCGCGCCCGCGCCGGCCGGTAACCGCAGAAGCCGGTCGCTCCTGCGCCGCACCTCCCGAAGCTCGCGCAGCTCCCGCAGCCGGGCGCGGGCAGTTGAGGTATAAGCGTCCGCATGATCCGACGCCCCGCCGCGCTCGCGCTAACCGCGCTCGTCCTCTTCGGTTGCAACAAGCTCAAGTCGGGCTCCGGCGACGGCGGCGAGGCGTCTGGCGGCGGCGGCGGCGGCGTCCTCGGCATGTTCGACAAACCCTTCGAGGGCAAGATCGACCTGCAGTTCATCGACGCCAAGACGAAGAAGCCGCCCGTCGCGTTCACCTACGAGGTGAAGCAGCCGAAGATGCGCTTCGATCTCCCTGCGTCGGTCGGCGCGGAGGTGCCGATGGTGGGCAAGAGCGTCTGGGCGCTGTTCGACCCGCCGGCGAAGAAGCTCTACGGCGTCTTCGACGAGCCGAAGAAGGCGGTCGTCTTCGACTTCGACAAAATCGGCGAGGACGTGAAAAAGGCCAAGCCGGGCGGAGGCCACGCGTCGCCTTCGGGAGGGACCGCCTCGACCGATCCGCCGCCGAAGTTCGAGCGCACGGGCAAGATGGACAAGGTCGCCGGCTACGACTGCGAGATCTGGAAGATCACCGAGGAGAAGCCGAGCGTGAAGAAGACGGAGGTGATCGACCTCTGCATGGCGAAGAAGATCGGCTTCCTCGATCTGCGGACGCTCGGCATCGGCTCGATCGACCCGAAGATCGCCGTCATGATGACGCTCACCGACCTGAACCACTTTCCGCTGCGGGCCGTCATGAACGAGAACGGCGTGGAGACCGCGCGGATGGAGGCGACGAAGATCGAAGAGAAGAAGCTCGAGGACGCGCGCTTCACCGTGCCCGCCGACTACCAGCAGCAGACGCTCGAGCAGTTCATCCAGTCGATGATGGGCGGAATCCCCGGCGGCCTCCCCGGCGCCCACCCCGGCATGCCCCCCAACCTCCCCAACACCCCCCAGCAACCGCCCCGCCACCGATAGACGTCTCCCTCGTCTCTCTCTCCTCTCCCGCCCCCCGTCGTGCCCCGCACGACGCTCGCGCAGCGAGGCGCGGGGAGGCTCGCGCGCGCCGCGCGCGAGGGGGACGCAGTCCCCACCAGACGAAGGTTTTTCGCCGCTATGCGGTCGCCCTCGCGACCGCATAGCCGACGAAAAACGGCCCCATCTTCTGGATGAACTCGCTCGTCTGCCTCGTCTTGCGCATCGTCTGGACGAGGTGACTGAGCGGGTGCAGCTCTTTGCCGACGAGGCCGATGACGAACTCGTTGTCGTCCGCGTCGATGCCGTGGCACGCGAGCCGGATGTCCGTCGCCAGCTCCTGCTGCCCGTACGCGTGCCCGATCGTGCCGTGCTCGCGCAAGATGCTGCTCTGCTCCTGCGCCTCTAGCCGCGCGAACGCGCCCGTGCGCCGCAGCGGGTACCAGACGTGCCACGGCGTCGTCTCGTTCATCACGTTCTCGACCGACCGGTGAAGCAGCCAGTGCGCGAGCTCCGGCTCGTGGCCGATCGCGTACGTCCGCCCGATCATCGTGAACGACGGTCGGTGCACGACGCTCGCCAGCACCCCCTCACCGAACGCCGGCCGCACCGCGCGGACGAAGTGCGCGGGATCGTCGCTCCACGTGAGGAGCCCCACGCCCGTCGGCGCGTTCGCGTCGGCGTAGACGACCGCGCTGACCTTGCGCGCGCGCATCGCCTCGACCATCGCCGCCGACACCGTCTCGGCGGACGTGCCCGCCGGCGCGTCGAAGACGAGCAGCTGCATGAAGAGCCGCCGGTTCATCTGCTGGCGCTCTCCGTTCTTTTTCCCGCCGTATTCGTTCACGTCGATCGTCGGGAGACCGGGGGCCTTGGGCTCGGGCTGCGTCATGGCCCGAATGTTACCAGCCTGGACCGGGCGCGCTACGATGGAACCGAATGCGCAACTACATCGCGCTCGCGATCCCCGTCTTCTTCGTCATGATCGGCGTCGAGCTCTTGCTCGCGCGGGCGAAGAAGGCCCGGGTCTACCGGCTGTCCGACGCCGTGACGGACCTGTCGTGCGGCATTCAGCAGCAGGTGCTGCTCATCTTCGAGCGCGCGCTCCAGGCCGCCGTGTTCGTGTGGGCGTACGAGCACCGCGTCGCGACGCTGCCTTCGTGGGCCGATTGGCTGCTCGCGTGGGTCGGCGTCGATTTCCTCTACTACTGGTGGCACCGCATGAGCCACGAGGTGAACTTCCTCTGGGCGGCGCACGTCGTGCACCACCAGAGCGAGGACTACAACCTCGCGGTCGCGCTGCGTCAGTCGGTGCTCACGAGCTGGACGACCCTCCCCTTCTACCTGCCGCTGTCGTTCCTCGGCGTGTCGTTCCCGGCGTTCGCGACGGCGGTGTCCTTCAGCACGCTCTACCAGTTCTGGATCCACACCGAGCTCGTCGGGAAGAAGCGCGGCCCGGTCGATTGGATCTTGAACCTGCCGAGCCACCACCGCGTCCACCACGCGATCAACCCGCAGTACCTCGACAAGAACTACGGCGCGATCCTCATCGTGTGGGACCGCCTCTTCGGCACGTACGCCGAAGAGGTCGAGCCGTGCGTGTACGGGACGACCAAGCCGCTCGCGAGCTTCAACCCGCTCTGGGCGCAGGTGCACTACTGGCCGGAAATGGCGCGGATGGCGGCGCGCGCGCACGGCATGGACAAGCTGCGGGTGTGGTGGGCGTCGCCGGCGTGGAAGCCGCGCGGGCAAGAGGTCGCGCCGGGTCCGCCGCCGTCGCGGGCCACGTTCCACAAATACGATCCTCCCGTCTCGCGCGGACGCGCGGCGTACGTCCTCGTGCAATACGCGGCGCTCGTGGTGGGGACGTTCACGCTCGTGATGTGGGACGCGCGAATCCCGCGGACGGTGCTCGTCCTCGCGGCCGCGTGCGTGCTCGGCACGGTGCTGTCGGTCGGCGCGCTCCTCGAGAGGAAGGCGTGGGCCGTCCCCGTCGAGGTCGCGCGCGTCGCCGTCGGCCTCGCGGCGCTCGCGCTCTACCTCAGGAGCTGACGATCCGCAGGCGCGTGCGGGGCTCGAGCGCCTTGCCGCTGCCCTCGACGTCGGGCGTCTTCACGTGGGCGGCGGCCGGCTCGGCCGGCGACGGCGCGGGGCCCCAGAGGGCAAAGTCCTCCGGCAGCGGCCCCGGGAGCGTCGGCTGCACGGTGCGCTCGAGGAGCTGGAAGTCGTTGCTCATCGTGAGCGCGAGCGGCAGCTTCTTCACGGGGCCGCCCTGCTTGAACCACGCGCGCGCCGCTTGCACGTTCTGGATGAGGACGTAGTGCTGCGGGTCGACCTTCGACGCCGTCGTGAAGTGGTCCATCATGCCGTCCAGATCTCCGCGCGCCTTGGCGAGGCACGCGAGGTGGTTGTAGACGAGGCCCGGACAGGGAAACTCGAGCTCGAGCGCGCGGCGGACGTGCGCCTCGGCGCGATCGAGATCGCCCGCGTCGTACAGGGCGACGGCCAGATCCATGTGCGCGGCGTGGTGATCACCGAGGAGCGCGAGCGTCGCCTCGCGCTCGGCGACCGTGTCCTTGTGCAGGTGGCGCAGGCCGCTGTTGCCCGCGAACCACGCGTTCATGCGCGCGGTGTCCGCTTCATTTGCGTCGAACGGCGTCTTCAGCTCTTGGAAGCGCTCCCGGAAGTACACCTGGCGATCGAGCCAGCCGGCCTTCTCGGCGTCCTTGAAGTCCGGCGTGCCCGGGTAGATCGACAGGCACGAGAAGATGTACTCGTGCGGCCGCGCGCGCGCGAGGAACGCGAGCGTCTCGTCCATCGACTCCGCCGTCTCGCCGCGGTTTCCGAGCATCATGTAGTAGCGAACCTTGATCCCGGCCTGCTTCGCGAGCGCGGTCGTGCTCGCGATCTCCTCCACCGTGATCTTCTTGTCGATGAGATCGAGGATGCGCTGCGAGCCGCTCTCGACGCCGAGGCTCAGGCGCTGGCAGCCGGCCAGGCGCATCTCCTTGAGCAGCTCGGCGTTCAGCATGTCGACGCGCGTGTCGCAGCTCCAGAAGAAGCGCAGCTTGCGCGCGCGCATCTCGCGGCACATCTCGACCACGCGTTTTTTGTGCGTGGTGAAGGTGTCGTCCTTGATCTGCACCATCTTCACCGGCAGGCGCGCGACGACTTTCTCCATCGCCGACACGACGTAGCCGATCGAGTTCGCGCGGAAGCCGCGGCCCCAGCTCGTCTCCGCGCCGCAGAACGTGCACGCCCAGGGGCAGCCGCGCGACGTCATCAAGATGTGCGTGTCGAAGTAGTCCTGCGGCGACGCGAGGTCGTCGAGGTCCTTCACCTGCGGGCGCTCGGGCGCGAGGACGACGGCGCCGGCCTCGTCGCGGTAGGCCGTGCTGGAGAGGCCGCGCACGGGGCTTCCCTCGCGAAGCGCGCCCACGATCTCGAGGAAGGTGACGTCGCTCTCGCCGACGCAGACGGTATCGATCTGAGAATGGTGCTCGAGCAACTCCTTGGCGAGCGGCGTCGCGTGCGGGCCGCCGACGACGACGTGCGCCTTCGGGTGCGCGCGCTTGATGGCGTCCGCGACCAGCGCGACGCCGCGGCGGTTGGCCGTCCAGCACGACATGCCGAACACGTCCGCATCCAGCGCGCGAACGACCTCCTCCACGCGCGGCCACGCGAACGCGCTCAGGTTGATCACCTTCACCTGGTGGCCTGCGCGGATCGCCTGCGCGCCGATCGAGAAGAGGCCGTACGGCGTCTGGTAGAAGTCGGCGTCGAGATCGCCGGGCTTGTAGCCGTCGGGCGGCCCGTCGACCGGGTCGGCGGGCGCTCCCTCCGCGGGGATCTTCCAGGGCGGCGGGTAGAGGAGCGCGACCTTCACGGGCCACTAGTCTATGCAGTCTACCGCGAAAACACGAACGCCCCGCGGGCGGGGCCTGCGGGGCGTGCGCACGAACGAAGGATACGCCCGCGTTCAGCCGCGGCGATCGCGACCGCCGCCGCCGCCACCGCCACCACGACGCGGGCCGTCGAAGCCGCCGCCACCCCCGCCACCGCCGCCACCCCCACGGAACCCACCGCCGCCACCGCCGCCCCCGAAGCCACCGCCACCACCGCCACCGCCGCGGGCCGGACGCTCCTCGGCCTCGTTGACGCGGAGGTTGCGCCCCTCGACGGCCATGCCGTGAAGCTGCGCGATCGCCTTGGTGGCCGCCTCGGGCGTGCCCATGGTGACGAACGCGAAGCCGCGCGAACGGCCGGTCTCGCGATCCGTCACGACGTGTACGTCCGTCACTTCGCCGGCTTCGGCGAAGAGCGCGCGGACGACGTCTGCGGTCGTGTGGAAGGACAGGTTCCCAACGTAAAGCCTCTGGCTCATGCTGCTCATCTCTGGGTTCGCGGGCAGCTCGCGCCCTGCGGGGGCGCACCGTGCTAGCCAACCAACCGAGCCGCCAGGGAGTTGGTGGGTGTGACGCGAGAGGCCGTCACCACGTGCTCTGTGTCAGCCGCCCCACCGCGTCTCTAGTGCGAGAACCCGAGAGTGCCTCTGCCGCAAAACGCCCGTGTCTCAAAAAATCTAGCGCGGGAGTCGACGCCGCGCAAGCGCGTGCAGGCGCGGGTTTTCGAGCCGAACGGGAGCGCCGGGGCGCTCGGCGCCTGCGCCGTGCGCCGTGCCTTTAGCCTTTGCTCGACGGCAGGGGTGGCAGCGGCGGCAGCGGCGGCAAGGAGACCTGCGTGTCGTCGTGCGCCTCGTTCGAAGGCGGCATGGACGACGGGACTTCCGGCCGATGGCCATGATCTCGCTCCGCCTTTATCGCCTCGAGCGCTTCCAGTGCAGCCCGGCACTGCTCGGCGACCGCGCGCGCCATCCTATCGTTCGGGCTCGAGGCGAGCACCGACTCCGCGAGGAGCAGCGCCGTCGGGTGGTCGCTCTCGAGGAACCGGCGGCACATCTCGCGGCTCGGCTCGTTGTGCGAGACGGTGACGTAGACGGGCGTAGCGTCCTCGGCGCGCGCGGACTCGTCCGAAGGGAGCTCGTCGGCGGTGACCGGCGGCGGCGCGACCTCCACGCTCGTCGGCATGTCCGAGTCGGTGCGGTGCGGCTCCGAGGAGGCCGGGACCGGCACCGTCTCCGGCTTGCACAGCGCGGCTTGGCACTCGGTGCGGATGGCGAGCGCCATCACGTCGTCGGGCTGTATCCGCAGCACCTGCTCGGCCATCGCGAGCGCGTCGGGGTAGTCGCTCTCGAGGAAGCGGCGGTACATCTCGCGCGCGCGCTCCGCGCCGGCGGCGACGAGGACCTCCTCGGCGCTCTCTGCGCTTTCGCCGCTTCCGCTCGCCGAGTCTCGCGTGCCGCTCGCCACGTGCTGGTTCTCCCGCCCTTCGGCGGCGGACAGTGCCACCTCCGGCCGGAAATGCAAAGTGGACCCGACGCGTGGGCGCGCGTTTCCCGCCACGCCGCGCGGTTGCGATGGGGCTGCAATCGGGGCCACCTCTCGGTCAGGCCCGAGCGAACGCGCTCACGTCAAAAGGTCAGGGTCGGAACCGGGCGAGCGGCTCGCGCGCTTCGGCGGCGCGTCGCGCTCTTCGGTCAGGAGCGGCAGGTCGACCTCGAAGGTCACGCCGCGCGGCACGCCCGCGCGCACGGAGATCCGCCCCGCGTGCCGCTCGACGATCGTGCGGGCGATGTACAGGCCGAGGCCCGAGACGCTCGCCTGGCCGTCGCGCTTCGTCGTGAACCCGCGCTCGAAGACCTTTTCGTGCAGCTCCGGCGCGATGCCGGGGCCGTCGTCGTGCACGCGCAGGATCGCGCGGCCGTTTTCCGCCCTCACCTCGACGCGGATGACGCCGCGGCCGCCGAGCGCGCGCGCCGCGTTGGTGACCAGGTTGGTCACGACCTGACCGAGCTGCCCCTCGTGCCCCGCGACGCATGCGTTGTGCAGGTCCAGCTCGAGGCGCGTGCCGCCCAGCTGCCGCGCGAGCGGCGCGACCGCCTCGCGGACCTCGGCGGAGAGCTCGCGCGGCCCGAGCTGCGCGGGCGTGCTCCGGTAGATGCTCACGAACCAGCCAAGCACAGTGCGCATGCGCTCGACGCCGGTGCGCATCTCGCGCGTCATTTCGGCGAGCTCGCCGATGTCGGCCGGCCCGCCCTCCTCGAGGAAATCCAAGTTCGCGCTCACGACCGTGAGCGGGGTCTTGAACTCGTGCGCGAGCTCGCCGACGGCGTCGCCGAGGAGCTCGTCCTCGCCGGCGTCGAGCAGCTCGCCCTTCAGCTTCTCGAGCTCGAGGATCGCGCCGCGCAGGTAGGCGTTCTGCTCACGCAGCTGCGCGAGCGTGCGATCGAGCTCGTTCGTGCGTTCGAGCACGCGCTCTTCCAGCCGCGCGTTGGCGCCGCGCAGCTCGTCATAGCGCGCCGCGAACTCGCGCTCGTTCTCGTCGAGCACGCGGCGCTGCTCCTCCGTCGTCCGCGTCATGAGGCGGCGCAGGCGGGTCTGCCGCAGCTCGCGGCCGGCGAGCGCGCCGGCGATCGGCGCGAGGACCCACCACGCCGTCGGGACGAAGAGCACGCCGATGGCGAGGACCGCCGCGCCGATCCCCGCGCCGATCCACGTCGCGTTTGGCGCGTCCCGCCACGTCACCGTGTACTCGCACGCGTCGGCGCCGGCCGCGAAGCAGCGGTGCTCGGCGATCTCGGCGGGCGACAGGTCGAACAGAAGCGGCACGGCGTGGAGAACGCCGCGCGCGATCTCACACGAGTGCGCGTGGCGCGGCACGTCCGCGCGGTAGCGCAGCGTGACCCGCGCGCGGCTCTTGCCCTCGAGCTCGACGTCGAAGTCCAGGTGCCGCGCGAAGAAGGATCGCGCGCGATCGATGTTCGCGTAGAACATGCGCGGCGTCGCCAGCGCGGTCAGGCTCATGGCGGACATGTCGCGCCGCTTCGGCACGATCCACGTGATGGCGTCGGTGATGACGTCTCCGCCGACCTCCGCGGAGAGCGTGTCGGCGACCGCGCGGAGGGCGTCCAACGGCACCCACGCGTGAGGGTCCCCGCTCGTGCGATCGTCGACGCGCTCCTTCGCGAGCGCGCGCTCCGTCGCCGCGATCGCGGCGTTCTTGCCGATCTTGAGCGCGGCGTAGTCCGTCATCGCGTGGATGAGGCGCATGTTCACGTCGTCGCGCGGCGCGGCGCTCACGGGCCCGCGCCCTTCTTCCGGTGCAGCCGGCCGTGCGCCGGCGAGCGCTTCGCACGCGGGGGCGAGAAGAGCTCGACGGCGCGCGACGTGAGGTTGGCGAGGACCGTCGCGGGCGCCATCCCGGCGCGCAGCGCGAAGAGCAGCGCCGGCGAGGGGACGGGCGGCGTCTCCGGGGTGGGCAGGCCGCTCGACTCGCCCAGGTCTTCCAGCAGCGCGCGCGCCGCGAGCATCGACGCGTGGACCGCCCCCTCCATGCACGCGAGGTCGACCGGGTTCTTGACGAAATCGCCGGCGACGTAGAGGCCCTTCGCGGCCGAGCGCGCGTCCGGGCGGTTCGGCCACGCGCCGATCGTGTTGATGAACAGCGGCGCCGCGAGGTTGGTGTTGAGCACCGTGTCGACGACGTCGTCGGCCGTGATCGGCAGGTAGTCGAAGATCTCGGCGAGGAGCACCTTCGTCGCCGCCTCCTCGCCGAGCGCGCGGAGCGGCGCGAAGTTGCTCGAAATGAAGCTCAGCTCCGAGCCGGCGTAGCCGCTCCAGAGCGGCGCCACGTCGATGAACGACAAGCCGTACGCGCCGCCGTGGAAAAAGACGTGCTCTCGGGGCAGCCCGGGCACGCGCGCTCTCGTGCGCACGTGAAGCGAGCACATCGGCTGCGACTCGAGGAGGTGCATGTTCCCGAGCGACGGATCGAGCGCGAAGACGTCGTCCGTCACCCACGTGCGGGCGACCTCGAACGGCACCGCGAGCACGACGGCGTCGGCGGAGAGCACGTCGCCGCCGATCTTCACGCCCGTCACGCGGCCGCCCGCGACGACGAGCCCGTCCACGGCGACCTGCGTCCGCACCGAGACCCCGGCGTCGCGGACGGTCTCGGCGAGCGGCTCGATGAACGTCGACTGCAAATCGCCGGGCAACACGCTGAGAAATGGCGACGGCTGCTTCATCCAGTACGCGCCGATGCGCTTCGCCGTCATCGCGCTCATCTCGTACGCGGGGATGGCGCTCGCCTTGAGGAGGTTCTCCTGGTTCATCTCCGCGACGCTCTCGGTCACGTACCAGGCGTCCCGCATCAGGCCGATCTCGCTCACGCGATCGAGCAGGCGCTTTTGCGAGATGTCCTTGGCGACGAGATCGAGCGTGAAGTTGTAGAAGAGGATGGTCTGGTACCAGGGCAAGAGCCCGCGCGTCAGGTTGTGGACGATCGCGCCGAGCCCGCTCGGGCCGAGGACCGTCACCCTCTTCGGGTACTCGTGCGGGAGCACGTAGTGGTAGCGGTCGAAGTCGATGAGCGTGACGTCCAGCTCGCGCAAGAGGCCGCGGACGTTCGGGTACCACGTCGGGAAGACGTGGTAGCCGTGCTCCACCCGGCGATCGCCCTGGCGGTTCGCGCCGGCCTTTCCTCCGAGGCGATCGCTCTTTTCGAGGAGGGTGACCTTGCGACCGCTCCTCGCGATCGCGCGCGCCGACACCATTCCGGCGAGCCCTCCCCCCACGACGACGACGTGCTGCATGACCTGCCCATCCTCTGAAGATGTGCCCCCCAACGTCGAGAGTAGCCGGTCCGGGTCGCGGCGGGCGCTCCGTTTCGCGGCACCCGCCGCGTATCCACGCTCGGCAAAGCTCTGACGCGGTCGGGCAAGACGGCGCGCCGCGGCCCGGCTACGATTCCGCACATGTGCCGGAACATCCGGGTCCTCTACAACTTCCAGCCGCCCACCACTCCGCTCGAGATCGACGCGGCGTCGCTTCAGTACGTGCGCAAGGTCAGCGGGCTGGCGAAACCGTCGGACGCGGACCGGGCCGCCTTCGAGCGCGCCACGAAGGAGGTCGCGGAGGCGACCGCGCGCCTGCTCGCGTCGCTCGTCGCGCGCTCGCCCGTGCGCACGCGCGAGGGCGAGATCGAAAAGGCGCGCGCGCGGTGGAAGGTCCGCGAGGCCAGGATGACCGAGAGGTAGCCGGCTCCTTTCGGCCTGCGGCGCCGCTCGCTGCCGCCGGCCACCGCCCGTCACCTGGAGCCGCCCGAAGGCCGCTGACCCATGCTACGTGAGAGGCATGCCTCGCGCCTACGACGTCGTCCTCTTCGGAGCCACCGGCTTCACGGGAAAGCTGGTCGCGGAATACCTCGCCCGCGAGCACGCCTCGAGCCTCCGTTGGGCGCTCGCGGGCAGGAGCCGCGAGAAGCTCGAGGCCGTGCGGGGCGAGCTCGCGAAGATCGCGCCGACGCTCGGCACGCTCGACCTCGCCATCGCCGACAGCGCGGACGACGGCGCGCTCGCCGCGATCGCCAAGAGCACGCGCGTCGTCTGCACCACCGTCGGCCCCTACATGACGCGCGGCATGCCGCTCGCGCGCGCGTGCGCGGCGCATGGCACGAGCTACTGCGATCTGACCGGCGAGGTGCCGTTCGTGCGAAGCTCGATCGACGAGAACCACGCGCGGGCGCAGGAGACCGGCGCGCGCATCGTGCACTGCGCGGGGTTCGACTCCATCCCGTCCGATCTGGGCGTGCTCCTCCTTCACGAGGCCTTCCGCGCGCGAGGCAAGCAGCTCGCGTCGGCGGCGTTCTACTGCGGCCCGATGAAGGGCGGCTTCAGCGGCGGCACGATCGCGTCGATGATGGAGATGCTGGAGGGCGCGGGGCGCGACGGCGAGATGCGGCGCCTCATGGGCGATCCGTACGCGCTGCTCCCTGACCGCACGAAGGACCGCGGGCCCGACGGCGCCGACCAGCGCGACGTCCGCTTCGAGGCGCGCATCGGCCAGTGGACGGGCCCGTTCGTCATGGCCGGCATCAACACGCGCGTCGTACGCCGGTCGAACGCGCTCGCGGACTTCGCGTACGGCAAGGGCTTCGCGTACCGCGAGGCGATGAGCTTCGGGCGCGGGCCCGCGGGCTTCGCGCGCGCGGCGGCGACGACCGCGGCGCTCGGCGGCTTCGTCGGCGTGGCGTCGCTCGCGGTCGGGCGCAAGGCGCTCGCGCCTCTCCTGCCCTCGCCCGGCGAGGGACCGTCGAAGGAGGCGCGCGACGCCGGCTTCTTCAAGATCCGGATCGTCGGCGAGGGGGACGGGATGCGGATGGACGCGCAGGTCGACGGCACGAGCGATCCCGGCTACGGCGAGACCGCGAAGATGCTCGGCGAAGCGGCGGTGTGCCTCGCAAAGGACGACGACGCGCTCCCGCAGCGCCACGGCGTGCTGACGCCGGCGACCGGCATGGGCATGCACCTCGTCGAGCGGCTGCGCGCCGCGGGCATGACGCTCGAGACGCGCGAGGTCGAGGGCGGCTGAAGGGCAGACGGTCGAACCGTGGCGCCGAAGACCAAGCCGGGCCTGAACGCCGAGGACGACATCGTCGTCGTCGGCGCGCGGGCACACCCGCTCCGCGACGGGTACCACTCGCTCCTCAAGATGCGGTGGTCGGGCGTCCTGGCCACGATCGCGCTCCTCTTCCTCGCGCTCAACGCCGTCTTCGCCGTCTGTTACATGCTCACCGGCGGCGTCGTCGGCGTCCGCCCCGGCGTGTTCCGAGACGCGTTCTTCTTCAGCGTCCAGACGATGGGCACCATCGGCTACGGCGCGATGTACCCGACGTCGACCGCCGCGAACACGCTCGTCGTGGCCGAGTCGATCGTCGGCCTCGTGCTCACGGCCCTTTCTACCGGCATCGTCTTCGCGCGCTTCTCGCAGACGAGCGGCCAGCTGATCTTCTCGGACAAGGTGACCATCTCGCCGATGAACGGCGTCCCGACGCTGGCGCTCCGCATCGGCAACGACCGCGCGAGCACCATCTTCGAGGCGACCGTCCGCGTCGCGGTCATCCGGACGGAGCGCACGCAGGAGGGCGTCCTCTTCTACCGCCTCTACGACGCCAAGCTGACGCGCGACCGATCGATCGCGCTCGCGCGGTCGTGGACGGTGATGCACACGATCGACAAGGACAGCCCGCTCTTCGGGTTCACGCCGGACGCCTGCGTGAAGGACGAGATCGAGCTCGTGGTCAGCGTGGTCGGCACCGACGACACGTCGCTGCAGCCGGTCCACGCGCGACGCCGCTACGGGACGGGCGACGTGGTCTGGGGGGCGCGCCTCGCCGACGTGCTGCGCGAGCTGCCGGACGGCCGCCTCGAGCTCGACGTCCGCAAATTCCACGACCTCCTGCCGACCGAGCCGACGCCGGAGTTCCCCTACCCCGGCAAGCCCCGCGTCCACTCGTAGGCGCGCGTGACGTGCGCGACGCGCAGCGCGTAGGCGCGGTACCAGCGCGCGCGGCCGGCCTCGCGCGCGGCCGTGTGATCGGCGTTCGCCTTCCAGGCGACGATGGCTCCCTCACTCTCCCAGTAGGAGACGGTGATGCCGAGCCCGTCGTCGCCGCGCGCGCTCTCGACGCCGAGGAAGCCCGGCTGCGCGTGTGCCAGGGTCACCATCGCGTCGGCGGTCTGGGCGTAGGCCTCGGGCTCGTCCGGGGTGCGCAGCGAGGTGAAGATGACCGCCCAATACGGCGGGACGAGCGACGTCGAGACCCCGGGAGGCGAAGCGCTACGCATGCCGCTCTTCTAGCGGACGCGGCGCGGACGTCCAGCCCCGAGCGCCGGCGCGCTCAGGCGACCTTGGCGGCGGGGATCTGCGATTCGGAGCGGACGTCGCGGAGCTTGCAGGACCGCAGCGACGTCGCGACCGCGAGCCCCTCGAGCGTCGGGCGCATGCGGAGCGCGTCGACGAAGCCCTCCTCGTGGAGGCAGCGGACGATGGCGCGGACGTCGGTGCGGCGGGCGCCGACGACGCGCGCGACGTCGTCGACTGTGACGACACGCGCGCGCGGGCGCGCGATGGCGCGAAGGACGTGGGCGGCGAGGGCGCGAGGATCGATCTCGAGGTTCATGTCTGTGTAGAGTGCAAGTGCGACGCCAACGCACACGCCGCCGCGCCCGCGCCGTGGGAAAGTGGGATTTTCCGAATTTTCAGGCTGTTCGCGCGGCGCGCACTTATTTAAGCGCTTCTCGAACTATGTGGATCCTGCATGCATCGGGCGCATGCGCGCAGGATCCACTTCCGCGCGCGTCTAACGCCTCCGCGTGAGCGGCTTGTCCGCCCACGCCTCGCGTCGACCGCCCTGGCGCGGCGGGACGGGCGGGCCCGAGTGCGGCGTGCGCGGCGGGACCGCGCCGGTGGCGTCGCGCGCGAACTGAACCCGCGGGTTGCGCTCGTCGGGCTTGGCCGCCGCTTCGGCGAACGTGTCGGCGAGGTGCGCCGCGACCTCGACGCTCGACCACGTCGGACCGAGGCGGATCGCGCCGATGTCCTTGCCGGAGACGCCGCCGCGACGGCACGCGATGGCCATGAGTCGGCGGGCGTCGGCGCCGTGCAGCTCGCCCCACGAGACGCGGAAGGCCACCCAGTCGCCGCCGCCGCGCCCGGTGGTCTCGCTGCGCGGGCGCGCGCTCCGCGAAGGGCGATCCGCCGGCACCGCCGGGCGCGCGCTCCGCGAAGGGCGATCCGCGGGCACCGCCGCGCGCGCGCTACGCGAGGGACGCTCCGCCGGCACAGCCGGGCGCGCGCTCCGCGAGGGGCGATCGGTAGGGACCGCCGCGCGCGCGCTCCGCGAGGGGCGATCCGCCGGCACCGCCGCGCGCGCGCTCCGCGAG
>JAYVXL010000526.1:0-5011 GCA_043785185.1 Myxococcales bacterium | reverse complement strand
CGTGCGCGCCAAGGACGGGCGTGACGTCGAACGGCTGGATGAGCGCGTCGGAGGCGCCACCGTCGACGACGATGGCCGCGGCGTCGGGCGCGTCGCGGAGGACGGTGTCGTCGAGGCCGCACGCGGCGGCGGTCGCGAGGAGGATCGAAGACGTCGCAAAGGCGCGGCGCCTCACGGGCCACCCTCCGCGACGCCGACCACGAGCTGCACGCCCGCCCACGGGCCGCCCAGCGCGACGTCGGAGTCGCGCGCCACGTGCGCCGTGACGCGCGGCGCGGTGATGCCGGCAGCGAGCTCGAGGCCGAGCGCCGCGGGGCCGAGGTGAAGCGTGGGCCCCGCGACGATTTCGAGCTCCGCCACTGCGCCGGAGGCGGAGCTCCCGAGGACGTTCGCGGCCGCGTCGCCGCGCACGTCGACCTGCGCCGCGCCCGCGAACGCGCCGACCTGGAACGTGATCGGACCGAGCGGCGCGGACCGCAGCGCGCCGCCCGCCAGCACCGACACCGCGCCGTACCCGACGCTCCCGCTCGCGCGCTTCGCCGCGCCCCGCTCGTACCCGAGCTCCAGCGCCAAGGACCACCGATCGCCGAAGAGGAGCGCCGGTCGCAGCGCGAGGCGACCCGACGCGGTGGGGGAGGCGAGATCGCGCGCGCGCGGTCCGAGCGTCGCCGCGACGAGCCACCGTCGTGACGAGGGGGTGGTCGCTTCGCGAACGAGCCCCTCCGCCGCGCGCGTGACGGCGGGGGGCGGCGGCGGGGGCGGCGGCGGCATCGCCGGATCGCTCGACGGCCGAAGGAGCAGCTCGGACCACGACGTCAAGAAGAGCTGCGACACGAGGAGCGCCACCGTGCGATCGCGATCCCGCGTGCGCCGGAGCGAGACGTCGCGCGACAGGCGCTTGTCGGTCAACGGATCGATGGCCACGACGTGCACTTTGGCGCCCTCGCACGCGAGCTCGACGCGCAAGGGCTCGGCGCCCGCCCACTGCTCGGAGACCTGCCCCAGCTCGATGCGCAAGATGCGCTCCACCTCCGGGGCCCGAAGATCGTCGCACCCTTCGGTCGTCACGCTGAGGGGCGCGCTCGGCTCGGCGCGCGCGCGCGAAGAGGCCGTCGCGGCCATCGAGAAGAGGAGGAGGGCGGTGGTGCGCTTCGTCACGGCGAGGCGAGCGCACGCATGCGTGCCGCGCTCGGCCCGTCAGGATAGCGCGAGAGGTACTTCGCCGCGTCGGTCTTCGCCGCGCCCGTCGCGCCGGCGCTCGCCCACGACGTCGCCGCCTCGGCCAGCGCGTCTCCGGCGAGCGGGCCCTTCGGCGCGGCCGCGACGCAGCGCTCGAAGGCGCGCGCCGACTCGTCCTCGCGCCCGCGCGCGCGCTCGACGCGGCCGAGCGTGAAGAGCGCGCCGGGGACCCGCGGATCGCGCGGGTAGAGGCTCACCAGCTTGCGGAGCGCGGAGGCGGCGTCGCCGTTGTTGCCGGCCACGCGCGCCGCGTCGGCGTCGGCCTGGAGGGAGGCGGCGGTGGGCACGGCGGGACGCGCGCCGGAGGGCGCGCTCGGCTCGGGCGTGTCGTCCGCGGCGCCCGCGTCGACCGCGCCTGCGGGCGCGTCGGCATGGATCGGCACGCGGAGCGATTCGCCGCTCACCAAGTCGCGCGTGCGCGCGCCGTCGTCGACCTCCGCCTTGCCGCGCTCGACGCGGACCTCGACGAACTCGGCGCTGATGCTCACCGCGAAGATCGTCCCGTTGACCTTGATGGACGTGCCTCCGGCGCGCACGCGGAAGTCTCGCGTCGGATCGGCGCGCACGTCGTACCGGACCTCGCCGCGCCTCTGCACGATGCGGACGCGATCGGCGCGCTGCTCTTCGACCTGGAGCCCCGCCTCGCGGACCAGGGTGGCCTGCGAGCCGTCGGCCAGCGCCATCGTCTGCTCGGGCGCGCTCGGCGGAGGCGCGCTTGGCGCGCTTGGCGCGCTCGGCGCTGTCGTCACCGTGGCGTTCACGCGGGCGACGCGTTTCTGGACGACGACGACCGCGGCCGCGGCCGCGATCGTGGCCGCGACCCCGACGCCCACGCCGATGCGAAGGACGCGCCCGCGCGATCGCCCGGACGCGCTCGCCTGGCGCTGCCGCTCCTCGAGCACGCGGGCGAGCACACGCTGTTCGCGCACGTCGTCCCACGGCGGCTCGAGCGAGGCCCTGAGATCTGCAGGGTCTTGCCTCACGGGGCGAGCCTCCTCTCGAGCTTCTCGGCGGCCTCGGCGATCTTGCGCTTGGCCGTCGCCAGCGAGACCTCGCACATCGCCGCGACGTCGGGGAGCGTCTGCCCTTCGACGTGGTGGAGCGTCCACGGAATGCGCAGCTCCGGCGGCAGCGTCGAGAGCGCCTCGTACAAGGCGTCGACGCGCTGCCGTCCCGCCGGATCGGACACGAGCGGGGCCATCAGCGCGGCCTCTCCCACGAGCCAGCGCCAGCGGCGGCGCTTGGCGAGCCGCTTGTAGACGCGCCGCACGGCGATGCGCGCCAGCCACGCCCGGAGGCCGTTCGGATCCTCCAGCGTCGCGAGGGCCGCGCTGGCGTCACAGAACGCCTCCTGCACCACGTCGTCGAGCTCGCCGTCGCTGCCGAGGAGGCGGTACACGACGCCCGCGACGTACCGCGCGTGCCGCCGGTAGAGCGCGCTGAACGCGCGATCGCTGCCGCCGATCGCCTGCGCCACGAGCGTGGCGTCGTCCGGAAGAACCTCCTGGAGCGCGGGGGCGCGAGAGGGCACGGTAGGCACGGGCCTATAGGGTAGCCGGCCCACGCCGCGCGCGCTGGGCCAAACGCGCGGGGCGCTGAGAATCGGGATCGCCAGCGCGCTCATTGGCTGCCCTCGACGGCGCCGGCGGTGCACGCGCCGGCGGCCCGCGCCTTGCCGCGCGCGTCGGTCGCCGGGCACCCGGTGCCGCGGCCCAGGGCGGGGCTCGAGGCCGCGGGGAGGAGCGTGGGCACGGGGCCTCCGTGATCGCCGACCGCGCCGAGCGCGGGGGCGGTGTCCTCGTAGATGGCCGGCGCGCAGAGGGCGTCGGCGCCGCCGCCCACGTGGTCCTTGGGCCACTGCAGGTTGCCCGTTCCCGCGATGGTGCCGACCTGGCACTGCATCGGGGCGCCGGCGTTGGGCGCGGTGTTGGCGTCGAAGATGGTGTTCTGGATGGTGAGGCTCGGCGAGCCGAAGATCGCGGCCGCGAAGCCGTTCGGCGCGTCGCACACGTTGTTCGCGAACGTGCAGTTCAGGAGCTTACCGTCACCGCCGAAGAGCGCGAGCGTCGCCCCGACGCCGGCGGTCGAGTGGTTGCCGGCGAAGGTCACGTTCGTGAAGTCGAACGTGGTGCCGTCGGCCTGGAGCGCCCCGATGCCCGCGGCGGAGTTGGCGGTGAACGTCGACGCCGTGACGCTCAGCGTGGAGTTGTGGAAATACGCCGCGCCGCCGGTCTCCGCGGTATTTCCGTCGAACAGGCAGCGGTCGAGGGTGGTCGTCTGCTTCGCGCCGTCGGGCGTGCGAAAGAGCGCGCCGCCGAGCGCCTGCTTGCCGCCCTTGTTGCCCTTGAACGTCACGCCGCAGAACGTGTGCGTGACGTCGCTTCCGCCGTCGATGCACACGGCGCCGCCGTTGCCGCCGCTGCCGGTTTGGTGCTGGCCGTCCTTGGCGACGACGCTGCACTTGGTCGCGTCGTCGCCGTTGGCGCCAAAGCCCAGCGCGGCGTTTCCGTCAAAACGTGTATTGTACACGTCGAGATCGGCGTTGAGCACGCCCACCGCGCCGCCGTTCGCGCCCGAGTTGTCGACGAACGTGGAGCCGACGATGACCGCGCCGAGCGCGCCGGTCAGGTAGATCGCGCCGCCGCCCACGTCGGGGCCGAGGCTCTCGGCCTGGTTGCTCAGGAACGTCGTGTCGATCACGTGAAGCACGCCGTCGCGCATCTGCAGCGCGCCGCCCGCGCCGTCGTAGAAGCCGCTCGAGCAGGGGGCGGGCGCGGCGGCGTAGGCGTCGGCGCCGCTCGCGTGCCCGTGGGCCAACGTGACGTGCTGGAGCGTGAGCGAGTGCGTGTTTTTCCGGTAGTCCGGGTGCGCGTAGTCGAGGATGCGGACCTTGCCGCCGCCGTCGAGCGTGACCTTGCCGCCGCCGTCGATGACGATGTCCTTGTCGGTGGGGAGCGAGACCGTCTGCGTCACAGGGATGGTCGCCGGCGCGTCGCCGCACGCAAAGGTGACGATCCCGCCGGCCGTGAGCGCGGCGCGGAGCGCGGCCTCGGTGCACGACGCGGCGGTGCCGGTGCCGACCACGCTCGTGGGGCGGCTCGTGTCGACCGCCGCGATGGGCGCGGTGCAGGTCGCGGCGGGAGGCGGCCGCGTGCCACCGTCGACGTCCGGCGGGCGGCTCGCGTCGCGGCCAGTCGCGCCGTCGCCCCGCGCGCCACCGTCGCCGCCCAAGCCGTCGCCGCCGCCGCCGTCGCCGCCGCCGCCGCCGCCCGAGGAGCCGCTGCCGCTTGCGCTGCTCGCCGCGTCGTCGCCACCGCAAGCGAGCGGAAGGACGCAGCAAACGGCAAGGAGACCGCAACGGACGCGCATGGTTCGCCTAAGAGAGGCCGCGGCCGGTGCGAAGAGGCTCATCTTTCTTCGCGCGCACGGCGGGGTGGCGAGAAGCGATCCGGCTCGTGACTTTTTTGAGCCGATCGGCCGCGCGCCGGCGCTCTTGGGGTGTGGATGATGCGCTCCTCCTCCGCCTTGCAGCTCCCCTGCGCCGTCGCCGTTGTTCTCGCGGCGTTGACCGCGGCGGCGAGCGTGGACGCGGCGCCGAAGAAGAAGGGGAAGAAGCCGACCACGGCATCGCCGCCCGCGACCTCGCCCGCCGCGCCGCCGACCTCGACCACCGCGCCGCCCGCGACCTCGCCCGCCGCGCCGACACCGACCGTGACGCCGCCCGCCGCACCGACACCGGCTGCGCCCACTGCGCCGCCGGCTGTGACGCCGA
>JAYVXL010000525.1:0-5019 GCA_043785185.1 Myxococcales bacterium | reverse complement strand
AGGAAGAGGCGCGCGCGCGGCTCGAAGAGGCGATCGTCGCCGATCCCGACGCCGAGGGCGTCCGCGCGCGGCTCGCCGAGGTCTACCGGTCGAAGTCCGACTGGAAGGCGCTCGCGGGGCTGCTCGAGGGCGGCGCGGCGCACGCGCCGGACAAAGCCGCGCGCCTCTCGCGCCTGCGCGAGGCCGCGGACCTGTACACACGCGGCGGCGACCCGCAGGCCGCCATCCCGCTGCTCGAGCAGGCGTCCGATCTCGAGCCGGAGGACCGCGCCGTGCGCCTCGCGCTCGGCGACGCGCTCGGCGCCGCGCAGCGCTTCGACGAGGCGCGCGATCTGCTCCGAAAGCTGATCGACGGCTTCGCCGGCCGGCGCCCCAAGGAGCGCGCACCGGTGCACTACCACCTCGCGCGGCTCGATCTCGCCGTCGGCGACCGCGCGCGCGCGCTCGTCGAGCTGGATCAGGCGACGCGCATCGATCCGGCCAACCCCGAGATCCTCCGCGCGCTCGCCGAGCTGGCGCGCGACGACGGGCAGCTCGAACGCGCCGAGCGCTCGTACCGCGCCCTCCTCGCCGTCCTGCGCCGCCAGGAGGAGACGGCGGGCGACCCGCCGGTCGTGCGCAGCGAGGTGCTCCTCGAGCTGTCGTTCATCGCCGAACGACAAGGCGAGGGCGAGCGCGCCAAAGAGATCCTCGAGAGCGCGCTCGAGACGGCGGCGGGCAGCGACATCGAGGCGCGCCGCTTCGAGGCCGCGCTGCGCGCGCGTGGCGACTACCCGACGCTCGTGCGCTCGCTCGAGGGGCGCCTCTCGCGCGGGAGCATTCCGCCCAGCACCGCGGCGGAGGGACTCGGCGAGCTGGCGAGCGTGCTGGAGAACCACCTCGGCCGCCGCGAGGAGGCGCTCGCCGCGCGCCTGCGCGCCGTCAAGCTCGCGCCGGAGGCGGGACCGGCCCACGACGCGGCGCTCGCGCTCGCGCGCCAGCAAGGCGCGATCGTGAAGTACGTCGACCACCTCGCCGAGCTCGCGGGCATCGCCGAGGAGTCGAAAAACCAGAAGCTCGCCTGCGATCTGCTCCTGCGCATGGGCGCCGTCGTGGAGGAGGACCAGAAGGACGATCGGCGCGCGGCGGCGATCTACGAGCGCGCCGAGCGTCACGGTACGCGCTCGGCGGACGTGCTCTTCGCGCTCGACCGCATCTACGAGCGCGTCGGCGACGAGAAGAGCCAGGCGCGCATCCTCGCGGCGCGCGTGCAGCTCGAGGAGCGCGAAGGGCGGCTCACGAGCGACCCGCTCTTCCGCCTCGCGGCCCTGCGGTTCAAAGGCAAGGGCACGGTCGACGAGGGGTGCGAGCTGCTCATGTCGGCGCTCGACCGCGAGTCGGACTGGGCGCGCGCCGAGGTCATCCTGCGCGAGGCCGCGCACGCGCACCCGGCGAGCACGAAGGTCGTCGGCCTCTACGAGCGGGTGGGCCGCGAGCCGGGCTTCGAGCGCGCGCTCGTCGACGCGCTCTCCCTAGCCTGGCGGCAGGGCGGCTCCGCCGACGCGATCCGCGAGGCGGTCGCCACGGCGCAGAAGC
The DNA here is from genome assembly GCA_043785185.1 of Myxococcales bacterium. Classification (GTDB taxonomy): domain Bacteria; phylum Myxococcota_A; class Polyangia; order Polyangiales; family Polyangiaceae; genus JANYHK01. The sequence goes on along the minus strand of JAYVXL010000525.1, from coordinate 3,444 downwards.
TGGGCGACGGCGCGCAGGCGGAGGCCTTGCTCCGCGAGCTGCTCGCGAGCGACCAGGAGGACCAGCCGCTCCGCGCGTGGGCGCTCGCGACGCTCAGCGACATCTGCGCGGCGGCCGGCGATCTCGCGCAAGCGGTCGAGCACAAGCGCGCCGCCGCCGACCTCGCCGAGCCCGAAGAGGCACGCAAGCTGCGCTTCGACGTCGCGCGCCTCGCGGCCGCCGAGCTCGGCGACCTGCCGCTCGCCGCGTCCACGTACGAGGCGCTCCACGCCAACGAGCCCGCGGATCGCGAGGCGTGGGAGCCGCTGCTCTCGGTGTATCGCCGCATGGGCGACGCGAAGAAGCTCGTCGACCTGCTCGGCCGCATCGTCGAGCTCGTCGAGGATCCCGCCGAGCGCTCGCACCTGCGCGTCGAGCGCGTCAAGGCCATGATGGGCGATCTCGGCATGACCGACGAACAGGCGATCCCGGCGCTGCGCGAGATCGTCGACGAAGACCCGAGCCAGCTCGACGCCGCCATCCAGCTCGCGAGCATCCTCGAGCGCCTCGGCCGGTCCGACGATCTGGCGGATCTCCTCGCCAAGCAGCTCGAAGGCGCGAAGGACCGCAGCGACGGCCCGAGCGTCGCGTCGCTCGCCGTGCGGTTGGGTGCGCTGCTCGAGAGGCGCGATCGCGTCGAGGCGAAGAACGTCTACTACAGCGGCCTCGACTGGGACGCGCAGAGCCGCCCGCTCCTCGAGGCGCTCGTGCGGCTGCACGCCGTGGAGGGCGAGGCCGGCGATCGCGCGGACGTCGCCGAGCGGCTGCTCGCGCTCGAGACCGGGCCGGTCGCGGAGAAGCTCGCGCTCGATCTGGCGCAGCTGCGCGCCGACTCGTGGGACGAGGAGGGCGTGACGCGCGCGCTCGAGCTCGGCTTCAAGGCGAGCCCGACGAGCGAGCAGATTCGCGAACGCCTCGAGGCGACGTACCGTGAGAAGGGCCTGTGGCCGAAGCTGGCGGAGCTCGCCGCCACCGACGCGCGCGGGCGCACCGATCCCGACGAAACAGTCGCGCGACTCGCCGAGGCGGCGTCGATCTATCAAAACGAGCTGAAGGACGCGGTGAGCGGCGCGCGGCTCCTCCGCGAGGCGCGCGCGGTCGCGCCCGACGACCAGGTGCTCCTCGGCGAGCTCGTGCAGATGCTCACCGCCGCTGGCGACTTCGGCGGCGCGTGCGACGAGCTGACAGGCGCGATCGACGCGCTGAGCGACGCGAGCCACCCCGCGCTGCCCTCGCTCCTCGCGCAGCGCGCGGGCATGCGGAGCAAGCTCGGCGACGACGCCGGCGCGCTCGAGGACATGGAGCTCGCCTACACCGCGGGCGGCAGCTCGTACGTGCGCGATCTGGCCTCGCAGCTCGAACGCATCGCGCTGCGCGCCGCGGCGACGGGCGATCTCCCTCGGTGGCGCACGGTTCGCCTGCGCCTCGCCGAGCTCCTCCCGCAGGTGGGCGACGCCGACGGCGCCCGCGCGATCCTGGCCGACCTCCTCAAGAACGACGGCAAGGACAAGGACGCCCTCCGCGCCCTCGCGCAGCTCGAAGAGGTCGCCGAGAAGTGGGACGCCGCGAGCGCCGTCTATCGGCGCCTCGTCGCGCTCGACGAGGGCGAGGCGGTCGTCGACACCGCGCTTCGCCTCGCCGACGCGTGCGAGCGCGCCGGCCGCATCGGCGACGCGCGCGGCGGCCTCGAGCGCGCGCGGATGGCCGCGCCCACGAACGCCGCGCTGCGCCGGCGCATCGAGCTGCTCTACGAGCAGACCGCCGCGTTCAAGGAGCTCGCCGAGATGAGCCTCGAGGACGCGAAAGGCGCGCTCGAGGTCGGCGGCCGCTTCACGCACCTGATGCGCGCCGGCTCGCTCCTCCTGCAGCAAGGCGGCAACCCCGAGGAGGCCGTCCAGCCGCTCGAGGAGGCGCACGCGCTACGCCCGGCGGATCTCGACTGCCTCGTCCGGCTCGCCGACGCGTACATCCTGAGCGGGCGCGCCGCGCAGGCGAGCGAGCTCGTCATGGGCGCCGTCGCGCAGCACAAGGGCCGGCGCTCACGCGAGCAGTCGCCGCTCTACCACCGCCTCGCGAAGATCGCCCGCTCGCAGGGCGATCCGACGCAAGAGATCGCGCACCTCTCGGTCGCGCTCGACATGGACACGCAGAACGGCGTCGTCGCGAGCGAGCTCGCCACCGTGGCGATGGTCCTCGGCCAGCACGAGGTCGCGACGCGCGCGCTGCGCGCCATCACGATGTTGAAGACGGCGGCGCCGATGTCCAAGGCGCTCGCGTACCAGTATTTGGGCGAGATCGCGCGGCAGCAGGGCGACAAGAAGCGGGCGATCATGCTCCTGAAGCGCGCGGTCGACGACGACCCGACGCTCGGCAGCGCGCGCGCGATCCTCGAGGCGCTCGAGCGCGAGGGCTGAGGTCAGCTCTTCTTCGTCGCGCGCGGCGGCAGCGGCGGGGGGCGAGGCCCGCTCGGCGTCGGCGGCCGTCCGGCGGCGGGGGTCGGCGGCGGGGGACGCGGGGGCGCGGGCGGCGCCGGCGAAGGCGCGTCGGGCGCGGCAGACTCCGGCGGGGGCGGCCGAGAGCCGACGGGGGGCTCGTACAGCGAGCTCTTGCCGATCTCCACGGGCGGCGGCGGCATGGTGCTCTTGCGAACGTCGCTGCTCGCGATGAACACGACCCGCCGGGGCGACGCGACCTTCGTCGCGAGCGGCTCGATCATGTGCGGCACGCGCTCGACCGCGCGCGTGAACTCGGCGAGCGGGACATTCAGCGAGAACGACGGCAGCACGCGCTCGCGCATACCCCCGCCGAGCTCGCTCATCATCTCGACGACGGTGACCTCGCCGTCGCCGACCATCTCGATGCGCAGCTCGCCGTCGACCCAGTCGCACGCCGTCGTCGCCATCCGCGCGAGCAGGAGAAGGAGCTTCGGCGAGCCCTGGTTCGGCGCCGCGATCTTCGCGATGTGATCGAGCAGCTCCTTGCACGACTCGCGCGTCTCGACGCCGGCCGCGATGTCTTTCTCCGCGATGTCCAGGCACCGCTTGATGTGCGCGAGGCTCATCGCAGAGTCACAGCTCGTCCATCGGCATCATCGTGTAGATCGCCGCGAGGCGCTCCTTCAGCTCCTCGTTGAACGGCTCCTCCTGCGTCGCGTTGATGATCTGGATGCGCGCGTCGTCGAAGCGGCCGAGCTCGATGAAGCGGTCGGCCTTCGCGGCGAGCGAGCGACCCTTCGGCGTGCGCGCGCACTCGAGCACCGTCTTCTGCTTCGGCTTCTCCGGCGGAGGCGTCGGCCGCGCGTCGGGATCGTAGCGCAGCTTGCCGCCCTCGAGGCCCTTGTCGTACTTCGCGCGGAGCTCCGCCTTCGACAGGACGTTGTACGCCTCGACGCCGCGCTTGAAGACC
>JAYVXL010000524.1:0-5022 GCA_043785185.1 Myxococcales bacterium | reverse complement strand
ACCGAAATGACCGACCGCGCGGTGCGCACCATCGCCTCGAAGACCGGCCGCACCGAGGCGGACGCGCGCAAGTGGCTCGCCGATCTCTCGCCCACGGGCCGCCTCGTCGCCCCGGACGAGGTCGCGCACGCGGTCTCGATGCTCACGAGCGACCTCGCCTCGCAAATCAACGGACAAGCCATCCCCATCGACGGGGGCCAGGTGACGAAATGACGAAGCTAGTAAATCCCGCCCACTTTCCGAAGGCCCGCGGATACGCGCCAGGGATCATCGGCAGCGGGCGGACGCTGCACATCTCCGGTCAAATCGCCTGGGACAAGGACGCGCGCATCGTCACGAGCGATTTCTCGACGCAGTTTTTGACCGCGCTCGACAACGTGATCGCCGTCGTGCGCGAGGCGGGCGGTGGCACCGAGCACATCGTGAAGCTGCTCGCGTTCGTCACCGATCTCGACGCCTACCGCGCCGCGCAGAAGACGATCGGCGAAGGCTGGCGCGCGCGCATGGGCAAGCACTACCCGGCGATGAGCCTCGTCAAGGTCGCCGGACTGCTCGAGCCGGGCGCGCTCGTCGAGATCGAGGGCGTCGCGCTCCTCCCGGACGGCAAATGAAGCGGGCGAGGACCGAGCCATGAGCGCGACGTCGAGCCACGTGCCCGGGATGGGTGCGGCCGCGGCGACGCCGGGCCGAGCGCCGCAGTCCGGCGTCGTGAAGACGGGCGCCGCCGCCGAGGCGCTGCGGTCGAACGTCAGCCTCTGGGTGCGCCTGCTCGAGAGTCACAACCTGGTGCTCGGCGAGGTGCGCCGCAAGCTCGCGGACGCGACGACGATGCCGCGCTTCGATCTGCTCGCGAACCTCGAGCGCGAGGACGGGCAGACGCTCGCCGCGCTGAGCCGTCGCATGCTCGTGACGGCGGGCAACTTGACGGGGCTCGTCGACCGGGCGGAGCGTGACGGCGTCGTCGAGCGCCGCGCCGACCCGCGCGACCGCCGCCTCTCGCGCGTGTACCTGACGCCGGCCGGCCGGCAGCTCATCGTGGAGCTCCTCCCCAAGCACGCCGACGCGATCGGCGCGCTCCTCGAGGACCTCGACTCCGCCGACAAGCGCGAGCTCCGCCGCCTGCTCGGCAAGCTCCGCGACTCGCTCGCGAACAAACTCATCGGACCGCAGCACGGCAAGGAGTCGACGTGAGCGCGAGGGAGATCACCCCCAAAGGGTTCAAATACGCGCTGTCGCCGCTCGGCGTGGCCGAGCTCACGCTCGCGCGCCCCGAGCGCCTCAACTCGCTCACGTTCGCCATCTACCAAGAGCTGCGCGACGTCCTCCTCGAGCTCGGTGAGCGCGACGAGGTGCGCGCCATCCTGCTCACCGGCGAAGGCCGGGCGTTCTGCTCGGGCGGCGACGTGGAGGAGATCATCGGCGAGCTCTTCGCGCGCGACATGAAGGGCCTGCTCGCGTTCACGCGCGTGACGGGGCAGCTCATCGGCGCCCTCCGCAAGGTGCGCCGCCCCGTCGTCGCCGCCGTGAGCGGCGCGTGCGTCGGCGCGGGCGCGGTCATCGCGCTCGCCTGCGATTTTCGCGTCGCGAGCGACACCGCGAAGTTCGGCTTCGTCTTCCCCAAGGTCGGCCTGTGCGGCGCCGACATGGGCGCGGCGTACCTGCTCCCGCGCGTCGTCGGTCTCGGGCGCGCGAGCGAGCTGCTCTTCCTGGGCGACATCATCACCGCCGAGCGCGCCCTCGCGATCGGCCTCGTGCACGAGGTCGTGCCGCAGGCCGAGTGCGTGCTCCGCGGCCGCAAGCTCGCCGAGCGCCTCGCCTCCGGCCCGGCGTTCGCGCACGCGATGACCAAACAGATGCTCGAGAGCGAGGTGGGCATGACGCTCGAGCAGGCGCTCGAAGCGGAGGCGCAGGCGCAGGCCGTCTGCATGCAGCACCCGGATTTTCGAACCTCGTTCGAGGCGTGGCAGAAGAAGGAAAAGATCCGCTTCGCCGGCGCGGCGCTCGACTTCCAGGACAAGCCATGAGCGTCGCCGTCTCGCGCGCCTTCGCGTCGTCGCCGTGGGACGGCGCGGGCCCGCTCTACGAGGACGCGCACCGCCTCCTCGCCGCGCAGCTCGAGGAGAAGCTCGCCACGCCCGGCGACGAGGCGCTCCACGAGGCGGCGCGCGTCGGCCGTCGCATGGCGGACCTGGGCCTCTTCAAATACCTCGTGCCGAACGCGCTCGGCCTCCGCGAAGGTCAGATCGACGTGCGCGCGCTGTGCACGGTGCGCGAGATTCTCGCGTACCAGTCGCCGCTCGCCGACGCGGTCTTCGCGGTGCAGGGGCTGTGCGCGAGCCCGCTGCTCGTCACCGGGCGCGCCGCGCTCGTCGACCGGATGGTGACGGGCGAGCGCATCGGCGGCTTCGCGCTGACCGAGCCGGAGGCCGGCAGCGACGTGGCGTCGCTCCGCGCCACGGCGAAGCGCGAAGGGGACGGCTGGGTCTTGGACGGCGAGAAGACGTTCATCTCGAACGTCGGCATCGCGCACCACTTCGTCGTCTTCGCGAACGCCGATCCGGCGGCGGGCAAGAAAGGCATCAGCGCCTTCCTCGTGCCGGCCGACGCGACGGGCCTCGAGCTCGCGACGATCCCGCTGTCGGGGCAGCACCCGCTGGGGCGCCTGCTCATGCACGGCGTGAAGGTGCCGGGCGACGCGCTCCTCGGCGACGTCGGCCAGGGCCTGCGCCTCGCGCTCGGCACGCTCGAGATCTTCCGCACGAGCGTCGGCGCCGCCGCGCTCGGCATGGCGTGGCGCGCGCTCGACGAGGCGCTCCGCCACACGACCGGCCGGCGGCAGTTCGGTCAGCGCCTCGCCGATTTGCCGCTCGTGCAAGCGCAGCTCGCGGAGATGGCGACCGAGCTCGTGACGGCGCGCCTGCTCGTCGCCAGCGTCGCGCGCGCCAAGGACCTCGCGACGAAGGACGTCGGCGCAGACGTCGCGATGGCCAAGCTTCACGCGACCGAGACCGCGCAGCGCATCATCGATCGCGCGGTGCAGCTGCACGGCGGCGCCGGCGTCGTGCTCGGCAGCAAAGTGGAGGAGCTGTACCGCGAGGTGCGGCCCCTCCGGATCTACGAAGGGGCGACCGACGTGCTCAAGCTCATGGTCGGCGCCAGCCTCGTGAAGCGCCACGAGGCGACAGGCCCATGACGACGACCGATAGCCTGCTCTTCGCGCCGCTCACGCTGCGCTCGGCCACGCTGCCGAACCGCATCGTCCTTCCGGCGATGGTGACGCGCCTCTCCGGCGAGGACGGCGTCGTCAACGAGGACATCCGCGCGCGTTACGTGCGCTACATGAAGGGCGGCGCCGGGCTCGTCGTCGTCGAGGCGATGGCGGTGCATCAGGCCAAGAGCGGTCCGCTCCTGCGCATCTGCTCGGACGAGTTCGCGCCCGGCCTCGCCGAGCTCGCGGCGCGCTGCCACGACGCGGGGCCCGGCAAGGTGTTCCCGCAGATCATCCACTTCCTCAAGATCTCACGCTCCGGCTGGCGGCAGACGGTCGACATGCTCACGCCGCAGGAGATCGACGAGATCGTCGACGCGTACGGCGCGGCCGCGGCACGCGCGCGCGGGTGCGGGTTCGACGGCGTCGAGCTGCACATGGCGCACGCGTACACCTTGTCGTCGTTCCTCTCGCGCCTGAACCCGCGGCGCGACGCGTATGGCGGCACGCTCGAGAACCGCCTGCGCCTCCCGGTGCGCGTGATGCAGCGCGTGCGCGCGGAGGTCGGCGAGGACTTCCCGATCGGCGTGCGCTTCCTCGGCGAGGAGTGCATCCGCAACGGCTACACGCCGGTCGAGGCCGGCCCCATCGCGGTGCGCCTCGCGCGCGCCGGCGCCGACTATATCTCGCTGTCGGCGGGCGGAAAGTTCGAGGACGCGCGCCACATCCCCGGCGAGCCGCTCTACCCGTACACCGGCTACTCGGGCGATCGCTGCATGCCCGGATCGAACTACCCGGACGGCGCGAACCTGTACATCCCCGAGGCGGTGCGCGCGACGGTGCGCGCGGCGGGCCTCGAGACGCCGATCGTCGCCGCCGGCAAGATCGGCTCGCGCGCGCTCGCCGAGCAGGTGCTCGCGCGCGGCCAGGGCGACATGATCGGCATGGCGCGCGCGCTCCTCGCCGATCCGGATCTGCCGAAGAAGTGGCAGAGCGGGCGCGACGAGTCCGTCGTCCGCTGCGTCTACGGCAACGTCTGCAAGGCGCTCGACGAGAACTTCCGCCGCGTCGACTGCACGCTGTGGCCGAAGAAGCTCGGACAGGCGCCGGAGAGCGACGACACCGTGCCGCCGACGTGGCCGGTGAGCGGGCCGGCCGTCACCGTGGAGTACAAGGACGGCCGCGTGCTCGTGCGCTGGAAGGCGGCGAGCGACAACGAGGTGCTGTACGGTTACCAGGTGATGCGCGGCGAGGGCGGCCTGCCGCTCTCGCACTTCGCGAGCGTGCGGTCGGCGTCGACGCGCTTCGAGGACCCGCGCGTCATCGGCGGCGTCGCGTACGCGTACGCGGTTCGCCCGTACGACCTCGCGGGCAACCGCGGACCGATGAGCCCCAGCGTCAACGTCGACGTCCCGAGCGAGCACCTCGCGGCGGCGCCGCCCGAGTCGCTTTCGATCGCGCAGGACCCGGGCGCTCTCGAGGGCTGCACGGCGATTCCTCGCTGACGAAGAATCGACTGCGGCGGGGCCCCGGCTTTGCGCTACAAAAGAGACCGCGATGGGCGCAGACGACAAGCGACGTGAGGCTCGCTACAAGGCGAGCGTCCCGGTCAAGATGATCCGCGGCAAGGACATCGTCGCCCTGCGCAGCGAGGACGTGAGCTTCCGCGGCGTCTTCGTGAAAATGCAGCAGCCGCCGGAGCTCCGGCAGCTCGTGCGCGTCGAGGTCGAGCTGCCCGAGGGGCCGACGCTGAAGGTGCACGCGATGGTGGTCTACCGCGTCGCGCCGGGAGCCGAGGCCGTCGCCGGTGCGGG
>JAYVXL010000523.1:0-5028 GCA_043785185.1 Myxococcales bacterium | reverse complement strand
CCCCCTTCCGGCGAGGACGCCATCCGCGTCGAGGCCGCCGCCCACCCCGCCTGGCTGTCCGGCGCCAAGAAGAAGCGCGCCGAGCAGCTGACGAGCCTGTTCGAGAACAGCACGATCGCGCTCCAATACGACTACATCGAAGCCCTCGGCGATGGCCGCGGCTACACCGCGGGCCGCGCCGGCTTCACCAGCGGCACGGGCGACATGTTCGACGTCGTCAAGCGCTACTCGAAGATCGCGCCCGCGAGCCCCCTCGTCCACTTCCTCCCGCGCCTCGAGGTCCTGGCGCGGACCTCCGATGGGTCGATCGTCGGCCTGGACGGGATCATCCCGGCCTGGCAGGCCGCCGCGAAGGACGCGCGGTTCCGCGCGGTGCAGGACACGGTCGTCGACGTCACGTACTTCGCGCCGGCGATGCGCCACGCCGACGCCGTCGGCGCGCAGCTGCCGCTCTCACGCGCGGCGCTCTACGACACGATCATCCAGCACGGCGACGGCAGCGACCCGGACGGGCTCCCCGCGCTGCTCGAGGCCGCGCGCGTCGCCGCGGGCGGCACGCCGAAGACCGGCGTGGACGAGCGCCGTTGGCTGAGCGCGCTCCTCGTGGCGCGGCGCGCCGACCTCGCGCACGCGAGCGACCCGACCACCCGCGCCGTCTGGGCCGAGTCCGTCGGCCGCGTCGACGTGCTCGCGCAGATCGCAAGCGCAGGCAACTACGCGTTCGACGGACCGCTCCACGTCGACTCGAAGGACTGGAAGGCGACGGTTCCGTAGCCTCGACGAACCTCGCGGCGCGCGTCAGCGCCCGAGGAAATGCGGCTTTCGCTTCGCGGTGAACGCCACGAGGCCCTCCTTCGCGTCGTGCGACGCGAAGAGCTCGGCCTGCAGCTCGCGCTCGAGCGCCAGACCCTGCTCGAGCGGCATCTCACCGGCGGCCTGCGTCGCGCGCTTGATGCGCCCGACGGCGGCCGCGGCGCGGTGCGGCGGGGTGAACTCGTGCGCGTAGTCCATGACCTTGCGCATGAACGCGTCGCCCGATGCCTCGGTGATCACCTTGTTGACGATGCCGAGCGCGTGCGCGCGCTCGACACCGACCGTCTGCCCCTCGACCATCATCTCCATCGCGCGCCCCTTGCCGACGAGGCGCGTGAGGCGCTGCGTGCCGCCGGTGCCCGGGAGGACGCCGAGGCTCACCTCGGGCAGGCCCAGCTGATACGTGCCGGCGCGCGCGACGCGCAGATCGCACGCGAGCGCGACCTCGAGGCCGCCGCCGACGCAGTGACCGTTGATCGCGGCGATGCAGAGCTTCGGCGTCTGCTCGAGGCGAAGGAGCGTCTCGTTGGCGTGGAGGCAGAAGTAATATTTGAAGGAGCTGTCCGCCTCCTTCAGCATGTTGATGTTCGCGCCGGCGCAGAAGTACTTGTCGCCGTGCCCGGAGATGACGAGCACGTGCACGTCGTTGTCGAAGCGCGCGTCGAGGATCGCGGCGTCGAGCTCCTTGAACATCTCGTGCGTGTACGCGTTGACCGGAGGATCGTTCAGCGTGAGGAGGGCGACCCCCTTCTCCGTCGAGTAGTTCACGAGCGTTCCCATGGTCTGTTCCTCGCGTTTTCTCGGCGACGCGGCGCGGGTCCGGACGACGGCCGCGGTCACGTGGCGATGTGCGACCTATACCTATAGACCCGCGCCTTTGGAATGGCACAACGGCGTTCACCGGGTAGACTTTGGAGGATGGGGCGCGCGCGGATCGCGGGTTCAATCTGGTCCGTGGGGCCGTGGCTCCTGGCCCTGCTGGGGGCGCTGCTCCTCACGGGGGAGCTGTCGAAAGAGAACGCCGGGCCCCTCGTGGGGCCGCCCGCGGCGGACACGCCCGCGCCCAAGCCCGCGCACAAGGAAGAGGTCGTCTTCCAGCCTTGGGAGCACGTCGCGACGTAGGGCCGCCGCCGCGTCAGCTCGTCCGCGCGTGCGCGCGACCGCTCCTCAGCTCGTCGAGAAGAGCACGGCGAACTGTGCTAGGTGGTCCACCGGATATGGATCTGAGGAGCGAGATCAAGGCGCTGATCGTGTCTGCGCTGAACCTCCCGGGGCGCGATCCCGGCGCGATTGACGACGACGCGCCGCTCTTCGGCGAGGGGGGCCTTGGGCTCGACTCGCTCGACGCGCTCGAGCTCGCGATGAGCCTCGAGGAGCGGTTCGGCGTGCGGCTGCCGGAAGGGGAGGAGGCGCGCCCGGTGTTCAAGTCGGTGGCCGCGCTCGCGGACTTCATCGAGCGCGCGCGGCACGAGGTGGCGCCGGCGGGCGGGGCGTGACCGGGCGCGTCGTCGTCACCGGCGTCGGGCTCGTGACCGCGCTCGGGCTCGGCGTCGAGGCGACGTGGCGCGGCCTCGTCGCGGGCGAGCGCGCGCTCTCCGAGGTGACGCTGTTCGACACGACGGCCTATCGCGCGCGGATCGGCGGTCAGGTGCGCGCGGAGCTGCCGCACGAGGACGCGGATCGCGATCCGTCGTGGTCGCGGACGACGGCGATGGCGCTGGCGGCGGCGCGCGAGGCGATGCGCGGCGCGGGCCTCGCCGGCGGCGCCGCGCGGGCGGGGCTCGTCGTCGGAGGCACGGTCGGCGGCATGCTCGAGACCGAGGCGATGCTCGCGGCGCTCCACGCGACGCGGGGCGAGCCGAACGCGCACGCGGTCCTCGCGCGCATGCTGTCGCACCCGCTGACGGCGACGGGCGATCGCCTCGAGCGTGAGCTTGGCCCGTTCACGCGAGCGCGGACGCTGTCGTCGGCGTGCTCGGGCGGCGCGAACGCGCTGGCCGTCGGCGCCACGTGGCTCGCGCTCGGGCTCGTCGACGTCGTGCTCGCCGGCGCGAGCGACGCGCTGTGCCAGCTCACGTGGGCCGGCTTCAACGCGCTCGGCGCGATGGACCCCTCGCCGTGTCGCCCGTTCGACGTCGCCCGCCGCGGGCTCTCGCTCGGCGAAGGCGCGGGCTTCGTGGTGCTCGAGACCGAGGAGCACGCGCGCGCGCGCGGCGCCGCGCCCCTCGTCGAGCTCGCGGGGTGGGCGATGGGCACCGAGGCGCACCACGTCACCAACCCCGAGCCGAGCGGCGCCGTCCCCGCGCGTCTCATGGCCGAGGCCCTCGCGCGCGCCCGCCTCGCGCCCGAAGACCTGGGCTACGTGAACGCGCACGGGACCGGCACGCCGCTCAACGACGCGATGGAGACGCGCGCGCTCGAGACCGCGCTGGGGGCGGCGCTCGCGCGCGTGCCGGTGTCGAGCAGCAAGGGGCAGCTCGGGCACACGCTCGGCGCCGCGGGCGCGATCGAGGCCGTCGTGACGACGCTCGCGATCACGCGCGGCGTCGTTCCGCCGACGGGCGGCCTCGAGGCCCCTGATCCGGAGTGCGCGCTCCTCCACGTGCGCGGCGAAGGTGCGGCGCGGCGCGTCGAGGCGGCGGCGTCGAGCTCGTTCGGCTTCGGCGGAATGGACGCGGTGCTCGTCCTCGCGGCCCCGGGGCGCGCGCCGGAGCCGAAGGCGCGCGCGGCGCGGCGCGTCGTGGTGACCGGCGCGGCGCGCCTGGGCGCGGCGCTCCCGGCGACGCGTATGCCGGGCGACGCGGAGGCCGCGCTCGATCCGGCGCGCGCGCGGCGGTTCGATCGCGCCGCGCGCGTCGCGACGGCGCTGTCGGCGCGCGCGCTCCGGACGGCGAGCCCGACCGAGTCCGCCCGCGCGGGCCTCGTCCTCGGCCGCGCGTTCGGCAGCGTCGACGCCTCGAGCGCGTTCATGCACCGCCTCTTCGACAAGGGGCCTCGCCTCGCGAGCCCGGCGGAGTTCCCCGGCCTCGTCCCGAGCGCGGCGGTGGGGTACGCGTCGATTTACCTCGAACGCCGCGGCCCTACGCTGGCCGTCGCCGATCTCGCGGCGAGCGGCGAGTCGGCGATCGCGCAGGGGCTCGAGCTCGTCCTTGCGGGCGAGGCCGACCAGATCGTCGCCGGGGCCGTGAGCGAGACGAACGACATCGTCGAGCGCGTCCTCGTCGCGCTCTACTCGGACGCGCACCCGCTCGCCGCCGCCCGGAGCGAGGGCGCGGGCGTGATCGTGCTCGAGGACGAGGCGGCGGCGCGCGCGTCGGGCACGACCACTCTCGCGCGCGTCGAGTCGCTCACGACGGCGCGCGGCGGCGCCCTTGCGGTTCGAGCTCCGCGCGATCCGTCGCGCGCGCGCGTCGTCGCGGCGTACGCGGACGCGCCGCTCGTCGCCGCGCTCGCCACCGCGGGCTGGGCGTCGGCTGCGCGCGTCGAGGTCGGGCCCAGCGCGGGCGACCACGAGGCGCTCGGCGCCGTGGCGGCGTGCGTCGGCGTCGAGCTCATCGCCTCCGGCGCGGCCCGCGAGGTCCTCGTCCTGTGCGCCGACCCCGCGCGGGGCTACGCTCTCTTGCTGGTTCCCCCGTGAGACCGCCGCGCCGCACCCTCGCGTCTCTCCGCGCGCTCGTCGCGCTGCCGCTGCTGGCGTTGCTGGCGTTGCTCGGGCTCGGCTGCGGGGGCCCGAAGGTCCAAAGGCCGGGGATGACCCAGGCGGAGTGGTCGCGCGCGCGCGAGCGCCTCGCGTGGATGCGGTCCACCGAGAGCGCGCGCCCGTACTCGCTGCTCCTCCGCGTCGCGATGCGCGAGCCGTGGACCGGCCGCGCCGTCCAGTCGCGCGGCGCGCTGGCGGTGCACCCTCACCAGGCGGCGCGCCTGGTCCTGCTCGGCCCGGGCGGCGCGACGGCGCTCGACTTGTGGCTCACGCGCGACAAGTGGACGTTCAACGTCCCCGCCGCGGACTTCAAGCGAAAGGGCGGCGTCGCCCCGGGCGCGGCGCACGGCCTGCCCATCGGCTTCTTCCGCTGGTGGTTCCTCGAGCCGCTCGAGGGGCGCTTGCTCACCGCGTCGGCGCCGGCGGGCAAGGGGAGCGCGCGAACGTTCGTCCTCCGCGCCGGCGAAGGGACCATCTCGCTCGAGGAGTCGCGCGACGGCGGCCACGAGAGGGTG
>JAYVXL010000522.1:0-5054 GCA_043785185.1 Myxococcales bacterium | reverse complement strand
CGATCCCCAAGCGCTACATCGTCTGCTTCGACGGGCAGTCGCTCGGCGGCGACGACGATCCGCTCATCAACGACTATGTCCCGAACACCGTCGGTGCGAACTACGACCTCAAGAGCGCGCTCGCGCCGCTCGCCGCGGTGCAAGGCGACGTATCGGTCGTCTCCGGGCTCCGGATCCCGACGGCCCACGACAACGGCGGCGCGATCCCGGCGGGCGGGCGCTCGGACGATTTTCACATCAACTCCCTGAGCCCGCTCTTCTCGGGCATGCGGTCCGACCCGGCGCAGACCGTGATGGGGCCGACCTCCGATCAGCTCGTCGCCGACGCGATCGGGACCTCGACGACCTTCAAGTCGCTCGTCTTCCGCGTGCAGGCGGCCTGGTACCTGAGCGTGTCGGCGCCGTACGGACGCGACATCATCTCCTACAAGGCCGCGGGCGCGGGGCAGAAGCCGACGCCGATCCCCGCGACGGTCAGCCCGCGCCAGGCGTTCGACTCGCTCTTCTCGGGCTTCGTGCCGCCCGACAACAGCGGCGCGCAGAAGCAGGCCGAGCTGGAGCTCCGCGAGCGCAAGAGCGTGCTCGATCTGATCGACAAGCGCGCGGGCCGCCTGCTCACGCGGCTCGGCGCCGCCGACCGGCAGCGCCTCCAGGCCCACCTCGACGAGATCCGCGATCTCGAGCGGCGCATCGCGGCGATCCCGCCGGTCGCGAGCGCCACGTGCGTGAAGCCTGGCGATCCCGGCGCCGATCCGGCGCTCGGCGGCAATCAGGGCACCACGTTCGATCAGAACCTCGGATACAGCGGCGAGGATCAGCGCGCCAAGGTGTTCTGTGATCTCATCCACATGGCGCTCGTGTGCGATCTCACGCGCGTCGCGTCGCTGCAGCTCACGATGGCGCAGTCGCACCTCAACATGTTCGCCGCGACGGGGCAGGCCAGCGACCTGCACGAGATCGGGCACCACGGCCTCCCCGGCAACGACGTGACCTTGCAAGTGAGCAAGGCGATCGCGTGGCACATGAAGCACTTTGCCTACCTCATCGGAAAGCTCAAGGGGACCCCCGAAGGCAGCGGCAACCTGCTCGACAACACCGTCGCCGTGATGCTGCACGAGGGCGGGCACGGCTACGATCCGGCGAGCGGTAAGCAGTGGAGCTCGCACTCCACAGAGAACATGGCGTGCCTCATCGCAGGGCGCGCCGGTGGCTTGAAGCCGGGCAAGCACGTCGTCGCCACCGGCAAGCACCCCGCCAACGTCCTCGTGAGCGCGATGAACGCCGCGGGGCTCGCGGCGAACGCGCTCGGCGAGGTCACCGGCAACGTGCCCGAGCTCTTTGTGTAGAGCCGAGCGCGCCGCCACCGCGTCAAGGAGCCAACGCTCCTCCCATTCGTGACGACGCGCACGCTCTTGACGCTGCCCACGCACGGGCCGGCGCCGCTGGTCACGCGGCCGACCGCTGCGGTCCCCGCGGCGCCCATGCGGACCGCGCGGTTTTGGTGCAAATTCCCGAGAAAACCGCCGTTTTCTCGCAAGCACGGGACATGCATCGAGCTGCGTCCATGAGCTCCTTTAAGGTCGTCATGTGTGGGCTGTTCGTCGGCGTCCTCTCCGGCGCAGCGATGTACGGCTGCGGCTCGGCGAGCAACACGACAGTGGACACGGGGGACGGCGGCGACGACGGCTCGGCCCTCAGCGGCGACGGCGGCGTCGTCGGCAATAACGGCCAGTGGAACACCGGCGACGGCGGGACGTGCAACAAGCTCGGCGAGGTGTGCGCCTCCGGCTCGGACTGCTGCTCGGGCTCCTGCGCCGCGGGCGCGTGCCAGCCGCCGTCGTGCACCTCCGACGGCGTCGCGTGCACCACGAACGGACAATGCTGCGGCGGCACCTGCACGGGCGGAAAGTGCGCGGCCCTCAACGCGCAATGCAAGACGCTCGGCAATGCGTGCGCGGCAGGCGGCGAATGCTGCTCGAAGCTCTGCCAGTCAGGGACGTGCAAGGAGTCCTCGTTCTGCGGCCAGAACGGCGACATTTGCACGACCGGCAGCGACTGCTGCGGCGCGATCTGCACGGTCGCGGCCGGCGCGAAATTCGGTACGTGCGCGCAGCCACCCTCGGGGGGCGCGCAGTGCAGCATGATCGACGGGACGGTCTGCACCGATCCGCCGGCCGACGGCGGCGGCGGTCCCGGCACCGTCATCCCCTGCGGCGGCGCGTGCTGCAGCCGCCTGTGCGCGCCGTGGGGCCCCACCGGCGTCCTCGTCTGTCAGCCGGCAAGCGCGTGCCGGCCCGTCGGCGAGCCCTGCCAGGCCGACACCGATTGCTGCGGCGGCCCCGGCGTTCCCGGCCCGCTGCCCCGCAGCGGAAAGACCACGAAGTGCAACATCGTCGCGCCGAACACCGTCGGCGTCTGCGCGAACCCGCAGGGCTGCAAGCCCAACGGCGACGTGTGTCGCTTCAAGTCGAACTCGTGCAACGCGAGCGACGACTGCTGCTCCGGCAACGTGCAGCAGAACGACACGTGCAAGCCCGACATCGTGGGGGTGCCGCGCTGCACGGGGGCCGCGTGCGTCCCCGCAGGCACGGCCTGCGCGACGAGCGCCGACTGCTGCGGCGGTGTGCCGTGCGTACCGGGCCCGAGCGGCACGTTCGTGTGCGCGAGCACGCAGTGCGTTCCCACCGCGGGCAGCTGCACCATCAACGCCGACTGCTGCGCCGGCAACATCTGCACGCTCCCCGCAGGAAGCACCAAGGGAGCCTGCACACCGAGCAAGCCTCCGCCGACCCCAGGCACCGACTCGGGCACGAGCGGTGGCAGCGATTCGGGCGGTGGCGGCGGCGGCGGCGGCGGCGGCGGGTGCGCGCTCTATGGCCAGAACTGCGCGACCGCGGCCGACTGCTGCAACGGCATCCCTTGCAACGGTGGCCGCTGCTACGTGCCGGTGAACTGAAGCGGGCGCGCGCAGCCCCTGGCCGATGCGGCCGACGCAGCCGAGCGACTCGAATCGGCGGCGTGTGGCGGCGAGGAACGTCAGCCCGAGGTCTGGGCGCGGTCGACGGCGTCTTTTCGGACGCGCTCGAACTCGGCGTGCAGGCGCGCGAGCTGCTCGTCGGTCAAGTCCTCGAGGCCGACGAGACCATTTCGGGCCGTGCCGACGGCGCGTATGAGCTCGTCGAGCTTCAGGTGGATCGCGTGCGCGTCGCGGTTTTGCGTCGATTGAATCACGAAGACCATCAAGAACGTCACCACCGTCGTGCCCGTGTTGATCACGAGCTGCCAGGTGTCCGAGTAGTGAAACAGTGGACCGGTCACCGCCCAAACTGCGATGACGGCCACGGCGACCGCGAACGCCCACGGCGTCCCGACGACCGACGCCGCGTGCTGCGCAAAATGGCGAAAACGGTCGGCGAGTCGATCCTTCTGCGCTTCCGGTGTCATCGTGAACGAGGTCTTAGCAGGACGCGCTCCCGCGTGCAGCCGACCCCAACGCCCGCGATGTCCACGTCGCCGATCGCGGCGGCGCGCCGACCGACGGCGATGCCCCTTCGACGCCGCCGGCGGAGCAGAGTAAGACGCCCTCATGGGAGCACACTCCGAATACGACGCGATCATCATTGGCGCCGGCCAAGCCGGCCCTTCGCTCGCCGAGCGCTTCACCGCGAAGGGAATGAAGGTGGCGCTCGTCGAGCGACAGTCCTTCGGCGGCACCTGCGTGAACACCGGGTGCATGCCGACCAAGGCGATGGTGGCGAGCGCGTACGCCGCGCATCTCGCCCGGCGGGCCGCCGACTTCGGAGTTCGCATCGACGGCGATGTCGTCGTCGACATGAAGGCCGTGAAGGCGCGCGCGCAGGCCATCGTCGCGCGCTCGAGCCAAGGCGTCGAATCTTGGCTGAGGGGCATGAAGACGTGCACCGTCTACCGCGGCCACGCGCGCTTCGAGTCGGCGACCTCGGTTCGGGTGGGAGACGATTTGCTCACCGCCGCGCGCGTCTTCATCAACGTCGGCGGCCGCGCCCTCGTGCCCGACATGCCGGGGCTGGGTCGGGTCCCGTTCCTCAACAACCGCTCGATCCTCGAGCTGGACGCGGTGCCCGAGCACCTCGTGGTCGTCGGCGGCAGCTACATCGGCCTCGAGTTCGCGCAGATGTTCCGCCGCTTCGGCAGCCAGGTGACCGTCATCGAGAAGGGACCGCGCCTGGTCGCGCGCGAGGACGAGGACGTCTCGCTCGCCATCAAGGACATCCTCGAGCGCGAGGGCATCGCCGTCCGGGTGGGCGCCGAGTGCATCCGCTTCGAGTCGCGCGGCGACGAGGTGGGCGTCGTGGTCGGCTGCCAAACCGGCGCGCCGGAGGTGATGGGCTCGCACGTCCTCCTCGCGGTCGGACGTCGCCCCAACACGGACGATCTCGAGCTCGCGAAGGCCGGCGTCGAGGTCGACGCGCGTGGCTACGTGGTGGTCGACGATCAGCTCCGCACGCGCGTGCCGTCCATCTGGGCGCTCGGCGACTGCAACGGCAAAGGGGCCTTCACACACACGGCGTACAATGACTTCGAGATCGTGGCGGGCAACGTGCTCGACGGCGAGTCGCGCCGCGTGAGCGACCGCATCCCCGGGTACGCGCTCTACATCGACCCGCCGCTCGGCCGCGTCGGCCTCACCGAACGCGAAGCGCTCCAGAGAGGGCGCAAGATCCGCGTCGGGACGCGGCCGATGACGCGCGTGGGCCGCGCGGTCGAGAGGGGCGAGACGCTGGGCTTCATGAAGGTCGTCGTCGACGCCGAGAGCGAGCAAATCCTCGGCGCGGCGATCCTCGGCGTCGGGGGCGACGAGGCCATCCACGGCGTCCTCGACATCATGAACGCCAAGGCTCCGTACACGACCCTAAAGCGCGCGGTCCCGATTCACCCGACGGTCTCGGAGCTCCTCCCGACCGTGCTCGGCAGCCTGCGCGAGGTCGCGCCCCTGCCGGTACCCGGCGGACCTAGCTGATCTTCGCAAACGAGCGCGTCTGCATGCGGTCGATGTAGAGCGTCCCGTCGAGGTG
>JAYVXL010000521.1:0-5062 GCA_043785185.1 Myxococcales bacterium | reverse complement strand
GCCTCGAGGGCTCGCTCGTGACGGTGCTCGTCACCGGCGAGTCCGGCGTAGGCAAGGAGCTCGTCGCGCGCGCGCTCCACGAAGGCTCGGTCGCCGATGGGCCGCTCGTGAACGTCAACTGCGGCGCGATCCCGCGCGAGCTCGTGGGCAGCGAGCTCTTCGGCCACGCGCGGGGCGCGTTCACCGGCGCGTCGAGCGCGCGCAAGGGCGCGTTCGAGTCGGCCGACCGCGGCACGTTGTTCCTCGACGAAATCGGCGAGCTCCCGCTCGAGATGCAGCCGGTGCTCCTGCGCGTGCTCGAGACCGGCGAGGTTCGCCCCATCGGCGCGGACGCCGCGCGCCAGGTGCAGGTGCGCGTCGTGTCGGCGACCAACCGCGATCTCGAGGCCGAGGTGCGCGCGGGCCGATTCCGCGAGGACCTGTACTACCGCCTCGCGGTCGTGAAGCTGTCGATCCCGTCGCTGCGCGAGCGGCCCGAGGACATCGAGCCGCTGGCGCGCCAGTTCGCCGAGCAGGCCGGCGTCGGGGATCTCGACGCGCCGCTCGTCGAGCAGCTGAAGGCGCGCCGCTGGCCGGGAAACGCGCGCGAGCTGCGCAACGTGATCCAGGCCTACGCGGCGCTGGGCACGCTCCCCGAGCCCGCCGGCTCCACGTCCACGTCGCTCGAGATGGCGCTCGGCGATCTCGTCGAGGTCGGGCGCCCGTACGCCGAGCAGAAGGAGGAGCTCGCCGAGCGCTTCACACGGACGTACTTGCAGGCGCTCATGGTCCACACCCGCGGCAATCAGTCGGCGGCGGCGAAGCTGGCGGGACTCGATCGCTCGTACTTGGGCCGCCTCCTCGTGAAGCACAAGCTGTCGCGGAGTTAGCCGAGAGGACGACGGCGCGCCGGTTTGGCGGTATTCTTCGGCGATGAGGCGGGGTCTGACGCGCGCGGCCATCGCGATCACGCTCGTCGTGCGCGCCGCGTCGGCGCAGGACGACGCCGCCAACACCCGACTGGCGCGCGAGGCTTACGATCGCGGCGCCGCGGCGTACGACGCCGCGAGCTACGCGAGCGCGGCCGTCGATCTCACCCGCGCCGACGAGCTGTCGCCCAACGTCACGGTCCTCGGCCTCGCGCTCGAGGCCGCCGTGCGCGCGCGCGACCCGGCCCTCGCGATGGAGCTCACCGATCGCGTGGAGCGTCGCGTCCCCGCGTCGACGCCGCTCTACGAGAAGGGCAGAGCCGCGCGCGTGCGCTTCGCGGGCGAGGTGGGGCACCTCACGATCCTTTGCCCGCCGCCGTCGACGTTCTGCAAGGCGCTCGTCGACGGCAAGCTCACGCCGATCGGCGCGCGCCGCTGGATCAAGCCGGGAGAGCACGTCGTCGAGCTCACGGCCGACGGCACCCCGGAGAAGCGCGCGGTCACCGTGCCGGTCGGCGCGAACGTCGAGGTGGCGCCCACGCCGCCGCCGCCGTCGGCCGTGCTCGCCGCGCCGACTCCGACCGCTTCGCCGAAGGACGCCGCGCGCACGCCCGCCGCGCCAGCGTCGGAGCCACCGCGGCGCGACGGCCTCTCGCCGGCGTGGTTCTGGATCGGCGCCGCCGTCACCGCGGCGGTCGGCGGCGTCACCGCGTGGTCGGCGGTCGACACGAAGAGCAAGCACGACGAGTTCGTCGCGAGCCCGTCGGCCGCGACGTCGTCCGCCGGCAGCGACGCGCAGCTTCGAACCAACCTCCTCGCCGTCGTCACCGCGGCGGCCGCCGTCTCCACCGCGGCGCTCGGCGTCTTCGTCGTGGGCTGGTCTCCTGGCCCGTCGCCGCGCGTCACCGCCTCGCTCACCGCGAGGTTCTGATGGACCGCCCCAAGGCCGGTCAGGCGACGACGCACCGCGATCAGCTCCCTGGCTCGTCGCGCTACGAGCTGCTCGTGCGCGTCGCGTCCGGCGGAATGGCCACCGTCTACGTCGGCCGCCTGAGCGGCGCGGTCGGCTTCTCCCGCCTCGTCGCGATCAAGCGCGCGCACGCGCACCTGCTCGAAGACCCGGCGTTCAGCCGCATGCTCACGGCGGAGGCGCGCCTCGCGGCGAAAATTCACCATCCGAACGTCGTCGCGGTGCAAGACGTCGAGGAGCTCGAAGGGGAGCTCTTGCTCGTCATGGACTACGTTGAGGGCGCGTCGTTGGCCGCGCTCATTCAGGCGGCCGAAGAGTCGGGCGAGCCTCTGTCGGCGCGCGTCGCCGTCCGAGTGATCCTCGACGCGTGTGCCGGTCTGCACGCCGCCCACGAGCTCACCGACGATCAGGGGCGACCGATGCACCTCGTCCACCGCGACGTGTCGCCGCACAACCTGCTCGTCGGCGTCGACGGCATGGCGCGCCTCGCCGACTTCGGAATCGCGAAGGTGTCGCAAGGCGGCTCGGCGAGCATGGGCGCAACGGCGACCGGCGCGCTCAAGGGCAAGGTCGCCTATATGGCGCCGGAGTACGTCGAGGCCGGGGAGATTGACCCGCGCGGCGACGTGTTCGCGATGGGCGTCGTCGCCTGGGAAGCGCTCACGCGGCACCGGCTCTTCCGCGGCAGCAGCGACATGGCGACGCTGCGGATGGTCATCGAAGCGCAGATCCCGCGGCCGTCGAGCGTCGCGCCGTGGCTCGGCGCCGCGCTCGACGACATCGTGCTGAAGGCGCTCGCGCGGAGCCCGGACGATCGGTGGCCGACCGCGCAGGCGTTCGCCGAGGCGCTCGAGGCCGCCGCGCGGCGGGAGGAGCTCATCGCGCCGAGCCCGGAGGTCGCGCGCGTCGTTCGCGCGCTCGTCGGGCCGACGCTCGACGCGCGGCGCACGCTCATTCGCGACAAGAGTCCGCCCGACGAGAAGCGGCCGGAGATCTCCGGCGTGACCGCGCGCGCGCCGTCGCGGCCATCGCCGGGCGCGGCGCTCGCGGCCGGCGCCGAGCCCGCGACGCTCACGCTGCCCGTCCCGCTCGAGGCGACGGGCGACGTCGTCGTCCACGGAGCGAAGTCGCCGGAGGCCACGACGCTCGGGAGCGGAGTCTCGTCGCAGAACGTCGGCGCCGTGCGCGCGGAGGCGCGCGGGCGCCGCGTGGGGCGTCGGCGCGCGGCGGTCGGCGCGGCGCTCGTGCTCGCGGCGGTGGCCACAGCGTTCGTCACGCTTCGCATGCGCCCGACCGCGCGCCCGCCGGTCCGCGCGTCGGAGGCTGTCGACCTCGTGCCGTCATCCTCCGCGTCGGCGGCCGCGCCGGCCGAGTCGACCACGAGCGCGATCACGACGACGACCGCGACGGCGCCCGCGCCGGCGACCGCGACCGCGACCGCGACCCCGACTCTGACGCCTTCGGCTCGACCGCCCGCGCCGCGGGCGCCGCCGCGGACGCGAACCGTCGCGGCCCCGCCGCCGCCACGCGACAAGGCGCCGCCGAACCCGTACGCCAACTGACGCGGAGCGCCCTCCGCGTCAGTCGCAGGACGTGCCGTCGCAGCTGTCGCCGTTCTTGCAGATGAGGCCGAGCGTCTCCGGCGCGCCGCACGCGGCGCACACGCCCGCGACGCACACGTCCGAGGAGCTCGGACACGTCGTCGGCTGCGCGCAGCACACCGTGCCCGCGGGGTAGCACGCGCCGGCGCAAACGACGGCGCACGCGGCGTCGCCGCCTCCGCCTCCGCTGCTGCCTCCGCCTCCGCTGCTGCCTCCGCTGCTGCTGCTGCCGCCTTTGCTCGCGCCCGCGTCGCTCGCGCCGGCGCTCGCCGGGCTCGTGCCCCCGCCGGTCGCCTTTCCTTGCGGCACGCTCACGAGCGTCCCGTCGGGCCCGCGTTCGAGCGGCGCGGTGCCCTGCGTTCCGAGGCCGCACGCGAGCGCGAGCGGCGCCCCGATGGCCATCAGCGCTCGCACTGCCCGCATCCGTTGATAGTGAGCGCGCGCAGGCCAGAGTCACCGAAAATCGACGTCGGCCCCTCAGGAGCGGTCACTGGGGCGACCACGCGCGAAGGTGGCGCGCGCGTAGATCCGCTATCTTGCCTGTCGATGGTGCGCTCCCCGCTCCGCGGACGACGTCGTCGCGTCGCCCGCAGGGCGGCGGTCGCCGCGGCGCTCGTCGTCTCGAGCCTCGCGACGTGCGCGCGCGCCGACGACGAGCGCGTCGCGTTTGCGGTGCGCCGGAGCGCGGCCGCCGCCGGGTGCCCCGACGTCCGCGCGCTCGCCGCCGATGTCCGACGTTTGACGACGAAGGTGACGCTCGACCCCGACGCCGCCGACGCGCCCGCGCGCATCGAGGTCGAGTTCTCGCGCGCGGGCACGCGTTACCGGGCGCACATCAAAGCGACGGGCGCGCGGGAAGGTGTCCGCGTGCTCGGTCACGACGGCGCGGGCTGCGCGCCGCTCGGCGAGGCCACGGCGGTCTCGCTCGCCGTCCTCCTCGACCCGGAGTGGCGTCCGCCCGAGCCGGCCGCGCCCCCGCCGGAGCCGGCCCCGGCCCCTCCGCTGCCGAAGAAGGAGAGCGCGCCGCCGGCTGCGCGCGAGGCGCCACCGGAGGCGCGCGCCGAAGCGGTCTGGGGGCTGCGCGCGCACGCGACCGCGGGGGTCTCGCTCGGCGTCCTCCGGACGGCCGCGCCGATCTTCGGCGTCGGGCTCGCGCTCGACCCCTGGCCCGAGGTGTCGTTCTCCGCGGGCGCGGCGTTCGTGCCGTCGCAGAGCCTCGCGCTCGCGCCGGGCCACGTCGACGTGAGTCTGATCGGCGGTGAGGTCGCCGCCTGCCTGCTCCCGCTCGGCGTGCCGCGCGCGCGGCTCGGGGCCTGCGTCGCGTCGGCGTTGACCGCCGTGTCGGCGAGCGGCGTCGGCTACTTTCGCGACGGCTCGACGACGCGTCCATGGCTCGCGTTCGGCGGGCACGCGCAGGCCCAAGGCGCGATCACGGGCGGGCTCGGGTGGCTCGCGCGCGTCGGCGCGCTCGCGCCGACGACGACCGAGGGCTTCGGCGTCGACGGCGCCGGTGTGGCCTACGCCCCTCCACGCGTCGCGGTCGTGCTTGCCGCCGGCGCCACGATGACGTTTCGTTGATCGCG
>JAYVXL010000520.1:0-5072 GCA_043785185.1 Myxococcales bacterium | reverse complement strand
CTCACCGACGCGGCGAAGCTGTTCGCGTCGCTCAACACGTACGCGCGCGGCGAGTCGGTCGCCGCGAGCGTCGTCGACGGTGGAGCGCTGTTCGCGTTCGCGACCAAGGACGGCGCGACCCACACGCTCGCGGCCGCCAACCTGACGGGCTCGGCGAGGAACGTCCGCATCGCCACGAGCGGCTTCGCGCCGAAGCAGGTCTCGCTCTACCAGATCGCCGACGACGGATTCACCGGCCCGAAGGCGGTGGACTGGTCGAAGATCGCGGCCACCGGGCTCGCGCTCCCGCCAGAGTCCGTGGTCCTCCTCGTCAGCGCCGGGCAATGAGCCTGCAATGAGCCTGCAATGAGCCTGCCCGTGTTCTCGGCGCGGTGATGCGCGCGTCGCCCGGCCGCCGTTGGACGGGCGCGCGCGAACCGCTATCGTGAGGGCGATGCGCGTCGGCACCTGGGCGAGGACGGCAGCGGCGTCGGCGCTCGCGCTCGCGACCACGCGCTGCTACTTCCTCGCCCCTTACTCGGACCTCACGAGCGACCTCGGGCGCGACGCGGGGATGGTCCCGGACGCGCTGACCACGGACAGCGCCGACGGCGCCGACGGCCAGCCTGGCGCGCACTTCTGCGAACACGTGGCCCCGCCGGCTTTTTGCAGGGACTTCGACGAAGGGGAGGCGGCCGGGGCCGGGTTCACGTTCGTGAACGCGAGCCCGGGTGGCACGCTCGCCGTCGACCGCGGCGTCGGCGTCGGCGCGACCGCCTCGCTCCGCGCCGCCATTCCCCCGACGCCGGGCGGCGGCCCGCTCGAATACGTCGCGCAAGACTTCGAGGTCACCACGCAGCTTCACGTCGCGTTCGACGCGCTCGCCGACGAGCTCGGCAGCGCCGCCGAGGAGGTGACCCTCCTCCGAATCGCCAGCGCCGACGCGCGCGACGGCGTGCAGCGGACGCTCCTCTATTACACCACGCGGACCGGCGCCGAGATCGAGGAGGAGCGCACACCGCCCTTCGCGAACTGGCCGAACGCGCTCCCCGGCGCGCCCCCGATCGGCAAATGGGTTCACTACGAGCTCGACGTCGTGCTGACGCCCGGGCAGCCCACGACCTTGACCTTGACCGCCGACGGCACGACGCTGCTCGAGCGCCGTGCCCTCGGACAAGTGTGGCGACCGGGTACCTTCCGCGTCGCGTTCGGTCTCTCGTGGGTGAGCCAGTCGGCGGCGGCGTGGGGCTTTCACTACGACGACATCGTCGTCCTCGCGCGCTGAGATTGCGTTGGCTTCAAGCTTCCTCCATGCTCCTCCCATGGGAGACCGGCCGCGCGCGGCGCGCTCGTTGGCCGTCCTCGGTCAGGCGACGTTCGCGAGCTACGCGTTGCCCGCGCGCGGCGTCGTCACGATCGGGCGCGCCGAGACGAGCGACATCCGCGTCGACGACGCCTCGGTCTCGCGCAAGCACGCGCGCCTGCACGTCGGCGAGCGCGTCGACCTCGAAGATCTCGGGAGCGTCAACGGCGTCCGCGTGCGCAACGCGCGGTGCGCGCCGGGGACGCGCACGGAGATCGCCGCCGGCGAGCCGTTCTATGTCGGCACCGTGCTCCTCATCGTTCAGTCGGTGACCGAAGGGGCTTCTCCGCCGTCGCCTGCCGGCGCGGACGTGGCGACGCGGCGCGCGGAATACGAGCCGGACGCCGGCAGCCTCCCTCCGAGCGCGGCCGCCCCCGAGCCGAGCGTCCACATCGTGCAGGATCCGGCGATGCGCGAGCTCTACGCGATGGTCGAGCGGCTCGCGGGAGGTGCCATCAACGTCCTCGTCGAGGGCGAGACAGGCGTAGGCAAGGAGCTCGTCGCGGCGCGCGTGCACGCGTCTTCCTCGCGGCGGAAGCAGGCGTTCCTCAAGCTGAACTGCGCGGCCCTTTCCGAGCCGCTCCTCGAGGGAGAGCTCTTCGGGTACGAGCGTGGCGCGTTCACCGGCGCGCATCAGGCAAAGGCAGGGCTCCTCGAGTCGGCGAACGGCGGAACCGTTTTTCTCGACGAGATCGGCGAGCTCTCGCTCCACGCGCAAGCCAAGCTGCTGCGCGTCCTCGAGAGCCGCGAGGTCCTCCGCGTAGGCGCGCTCAAGCCTCGAGCGATCGACGTTCGCTTCGTCTCGGCGACCAACCGCCCCCTCGACGCCGAGGTTCGCGCGGGTCGCTTCCGCGAGGACCTGTACTTCCGTCTGAATGGCGGTCTCGTCGCCGTCCCGCCGCTGCGCGCGCGCACCTGCGAGATCGTGCCCCTGGCGAACGCGTTCGCGGAGGCCGCGTGCCGCCGCATGGGCCGAGCGGTGAGCCCCCCGCTGGCCCTCAATACCGTGTCGCTCCTCGAGAGATTCGCCTGGCCCGGGAACGTGCGGCAGCTGAAGAACTTCGTCGAGCGCGCGGTCCTCTTGGCCTCGGGACCGGAGCTCCTCCCCGAGCACTTCCCGCTGGCACAGATGGCGGCAACGCTCCCCGCGCGCGCCCTCACGCATCCGGGGGAGCCCACTCCGCACGTCGGCGCGCCCGCGGCCCCGGAGACCATCCCCCCGACCGCGCCGCAGGATCCCGAACGCGAGCGCATCCTCGAGGTGCTCTCGGAGTGCGGCGGGAACCAGTCGCGCGCCGCCAAGGTCCTTGGCATGGCGCGTAGCACGCTGGTCCTTCGCCTCGACAGCTACGCGGTCCCGCGACCGAGGAAGCCGCAGGGCTAAGGCCATCGCGGCGCGTCGCGGCGCTCCGACGCGCGCGGGCAGGGGTCGCTCGCGTAGCCGGAGTGGCAAGAAGGCCCTATGCTTTGCGGGTGCCGGCCGTCTCTGCGATCCCCGTGCGCGTCCTTGGCCGCTACGCCATGTACGAGCAGTTCGCGTCGGGCGGAATGGCGACGGTGCATCTGGGGCGGCTCCTCGGTCCGGTCGGGTTCTCCCGCCACGTCGCCATCAAGCAGCTGCACGCGAACTACGCGGCCGATCCGGAGTTCGCCTCGATGTTCGTCGACGAAGCACGACTGGCGGGCCGCATTCGCCACCCCAATGTCGTCCAGGCGCTGGATGTCGTCACGTCGCAGGGGGAGCTCTTCGTCGTGCTCGATTACGTGCACGGCGAGTCGCTCGCGCGCCTGACCGCGGCGACCACCGCGCGAGGGGAGACCGTGGCGCCCGCCATCGCCGGCGCGATCCTGTTCGGCGTACTCGAGGGCCTGCACGCCGCCCACGAAGCGCGCGACGAGCAGGGTCGGCCGCTCGACCTCGTGCATCGCGACGTGTCGCCGCAGAACGTCCTCGTAGGGAGCGACGGCGTCGCCCGGGTCCTCGATTTCGGCGTGGCCAAGGCGCGCGGACGGCTTCAAATCACGCGCCCCGGCGAGGTGAAGGGAAAGCTCGGGTACATGGCCCCCGAGCAACTCAAGGGGGCCGCGACGCGGCAGACCGACATCTTCGCGGCGGCGGTCGTCCTCTGGGAGGCCCTCGCGGGCAAGCGAATCTTCGCGGGTGAGAGCGAGGCCGAGACCCTCGCCAAGATGATCGCGGTGGACGTCGTGTCCCCGCGCATCCACGCGCCCGCGGTGCCGCCCGCGCTCGAGGAGGTCGTGATGAAGGGGCTCGCGCGCGACCCCGCGAGCCGCTTCGCGACGGCGCGCGAGATGGCGTTGGCCTTGCGAAGCAGCGTGGCGATCGCGAGCTCGATCGAGGTGGGCGCGTGGGTCGAGCGCCTCGCGCACGAGGAGCTCGACGTTCGCGCCGCGCGCATCGCGACCATCGAGGCTTCGGCCCGGGAGCTCCACGAAGGCGGCGACGCGTCGCCGCCGCGCGCGCTTCTGCAGCCCCCCGCGAACGCGGCGGCCTCGCCGGCACGCGCTTCGCTCCCGACCGCGCCGGTGCTCGGACTGGCGGAGCCGTCGGCAGAGCCCGACTTGCCACGTCGTGAGCACGGCGACGCGCGCGCCGCAGGGGCGCCGCCGCGCGGATCGGCGGCCTCCGGCAGGAACGGTCGCGCGGGGGTCGTGGCCGGGCTCGCGGTGGCCGCGCTCGCGATCGTCGCCGCGGCGAGCGCCGCCATGCGACCGACGGCGAAGACGTCACCCGACGCGCCGCCGCGAGATGTGGCCGCTGCCGCCGCGCCGATCCTCGCCGCGTCGGAGGCCCCCGAGGGCGTGGCGCTCGCGGCGTCACGCGAGGCGCCGGCCGCGCTGCCAAAGCCCGCGCCTGCCGCGCCGCGCGCCGCACCGGCGCACCGCGGACCGGCGGCGCGCGCGTCGTGCACGCCGCCGTACACCACCGACGCGATGGGCTTTCACCACTACAAACCGGAATGCCTCAAGTGACGCGTCGGCGGGAGGCGCCGCGATCGCCCGGCGCTGCGCTCCTTTCGCTTGCGTCGCTCGCGTCGCTCACGTCGATCGGCGTCGGCGGCGTCGCCCGCGCGGAGACACGCGCCTCCGCGATGGCGACGTGCGTGACCGCGGCGGAAGGCGGCCAGCTCGAACGCTACAACGGCAAGCTTCGCGCGGCGCGCGCCGCGTTCGTCGCCTGCGCCAACGAGGAGTGTCCCGGCCCCATCCGCGCGGATTGCGCGCGATGGCTGGCCGAGGTCGACGCGAGCCTACCCACGGTGGTCATCCGCGGACGGTGGGAGGACGGTCGCGACGCGAACGGCGCCCGCGTGTCTTTGGACCAAAGACCGGTCGAGGAGCGAGGGGACGGCCTCGCCGTGCCGGTCGATCCGGGCCCGCACGTCTTCCGCTTCGAGCTCGCCGGCGCGCGCCCCGTCGAAGCCTCCTACGTCATCCGCGAGGGGGAGAAGAATCGACCTCTCGAAGTCGTCTTCGCCCCCGCCACTCGGGCGTCCGCCGCCGCCGCGCCCGACGTCGCCGTCCCCCACGGCGGCGGCCGCGTGCCGGCGGGCGCGTTCGTCGCGGCGGGCGTTGGGGCGGTCGGCATCGCCGCCTTCGTCGTCCTCGCGCTTCGAGGGACCAGCGAGCTCGAGCACCTGCGCAGCACCTGCAAGACCACGTGCGAGCCCTCGCGCGTCGACGCCGCGCGGAGCCAGCTCCTCGTAGG
>JAYVXL010000519.1:0-5077 GCA_043785185.1 Myxococcales bacterium | reverse complement strand
GGCCCACGCGTTGTTCGTGGCCATGTCGCGGAACCAGCCGACGCTGCCCAGCGCGCTCATAGGTCGATCTGCGAGCCCAGCTCGACGACCTGCTCGCTCGGGATCGCGAAGTACGCCGTCGCCGGGACGCTGTTGCGCGCCAAGTACGCAAAGATCGACTCGGTGACCACGCCCATTTTGCCAGCGGCCGTGGCGAGGAACGTCTCGCGGCCGAGGTAGAACGTGATTTTCGCCGGGTCGACCGGCACACTCAGCTCCTTGCACGCGCGCGCGACGAGGCACGGCACGTCGGGTCGCTCCATGAAGCCGATGCGGGCGACGACGCGGCTAAAGCCCTTGCCGAGCGCTTCGGTCGTGAGCCGATCGGCGTCGGGCACCGTCGGCGTGTGCTCGACGGTCACCGTCAAGAGGACGACCGTCTCGTGAAGAGAGCCGATGCGCGTCGCGTGTTGGTAGAGCACGGGAGGCGTCCCGGTGTGGCTCGCCGACATGAACACCGCGGTCCCCGGCACGCGGGGCACCGAGAGGTCCTTCATGAATCCCTCGAGCGGCGGCGACTTCGCGGCGATCGCCTCCGCGAGGATGCGCCGGCCGGTCTTCCAGACGACCATGACGGCGAGGAAGACCGCGGCCACGGCGATCGGCACGTAACCGCCGTCCATGAACTTGAGGATGTTCGAGCCGAAGAAAGGGATGTCGAACGAAAGGAACAAGAGGAGGAGCGGCAAGCTCTTGCCGAGAGACCAGCCCCACGTCTGGCGCGTCACGACGAAGAAGACGATCGACGTGATGCCCATCGTGCCGGTGACCGCGATGCCGTACGCCGCCGCGAGCCTGCTGCTCTCCTTGAACGCGATGACGAGCGCGATGCACGCGACGGCGAGCAGCCAGTTGATCTGCGGCACGTAGATCTGCCCTTCGGCCTCGCGCGACGTGTGAAGCACGGTGACGCGCGGGAAGAAGCCGAGCTGCACGGCCTGGTGCGTGAGCGAGAACGCGCCGCTGATGAGCGCCTGCGACGCGATGATCGTCGCCGCGCCGGACAGGCCGACGAGCGCGTACGTCCACGGGCCAGAGGGGACCATCGCGAAGAACGGGTTGAGGTCTGCGAGCGCGGGGTCGGCCAGCACCATCGCGCCCTGCCCGAAGTACGCGAGCACGAGCGACGGCATCACGACCCAGAGCCACGCGATGCGGATCGGGCGGCTGCCGAAGTGCCCCATGTCCGCGTAGAGCGCCTCGCCGCCGGTGACGGCGAGCACGACGGAGCCGAGAACGGCGACACCCTTGAGCCCGTGGCGCGTGAAGAACGAGATCGCGTGCGTCGGCGAGAGCGCCGCGAAGACCGCCGGGTTCTTGGACACGTGGTAGGCGCCCAAGATCCCGATGGTGCCGAACCACGCGACCATCACCGGGCCGAACACCTTGCCGACGCCGCCGGTGCCGCGCTTCTGGATGAGGAACAGGCCGAGGAGGATCGCGCACGTGATGGGCACCGCGTAGGGCTTGAACGTCGGCGTCGCCAGCTCGAGGCCTTCGACCGCCGAGAGAACGCTGATGGCCGGCGTGATCATGCCGTCGCCGTAGAGGAGCGCGGCGCCGATGATGACGAGGAGCGCCACCCAGCCGATGCCGCCGCCCTTCTGCGTGCGGAGCCGCTCGGGGATGAGCGCGAGCAGCGCGAGGATGCCGCCCTCGCCGCGATTGTCCGCGCGCATGATGAACGTGAGGTACTTCACCGTGACGACGAGCGTAAGCGCCCAGAAGATGAGCGACAGGACACCGAGGGTGTTCTCCGCGGCGCGCGGCACGCCGTGCTCCTCCTTGAGGCACTCCTTGAGGGTGTAGAGCGGGCTCGTCCCGATGTCTCCGAAGACGATGCCGAGCGCCGCGAGCGCGAGCCCGCCCGTGCCGGCGGCGTGGGGCGTGGCGTGGGCGCCGTGCGGGGTGAGGCGCGGCGCGGCGGGGAGGGCGTCGGTCTTGTCGGTCACGCGGGCGAGGGTATCAAACTCGCGACGTCGATCGCCGAAGAAGACGCGACCGACTCGGGCCGGCGCACCCGCGCCGGGCGCGCGTGCGGGGACGCGAGAAACGCCGCGAGCGCCGCGGTGAAGTGGTGCGGCGACTCTTGGTGCGGGAAGTGCCCGCAGCCCATGAACGTCGTCATCTCGACGAAGCGCGTGCGCGCCTGGAGCTCGAAGCCGTGCGCGATCGGGACGACGCGATCGCGGTCGCCCCAGAAGAGCGCGACGGGCGGCAAACTCATGCGGTGCGCGTGGTCGAGGAAGTTGCGCCGCTGGCCGCGGAGGCCGACGACGTCGCGCACGGTTCGGCCCGTCGCGCGGGCGGTGCCGGGCATGCCGTTGGCCCACGAGAGCCACGCGATCTCCTCGGGCGCGAAGCCGCCCTTGGCGCGCGACGCGTGCAGGTACGCGCGCGTCCCGTGGCTCATGAGCGGCTGCCCGAGGCGCTCGACGACGTGCGGCATCGCGAGCAGGCGCACCGGCAGGCCGACTTCGCGGCCGAGGCCGCCGCTCGCCACGAGGCCGACGCGGCGCACGCGCTCCGGGCACGCGAGCAGCGCCTGCTGCACGACGCCGCCGCCGTACGAGTGGCCGACGAGATCGACCTCCGCGAGGCCGAGGTACGCGAGCCACGCGGCGAGGACGCTCCCGTACCACTCGACGCCATACGGCGCGTCCGGGCGCGCCGAAAGGCCGTGACCCGGCAAATCGAGCATCACCACGCGGCGCGTGCGCGCGAGCTCCGGCGCGACCCGCCGCCACGTGCGGTGCGAGTCGTTCAAGCCATGCAAGAGAACGAGCGGCGGCGCGGCGGCGGACGCCGAGCCTTCCTCGACCCAGTGGAGCTCGATCCCGGCGACGGTGGCGACGTGCTTGGTCACGTAGCCGAGCTTTTTTGCACGGCCACTCCCGTGGATCAAGCCCTCAAGGGTCGAGGACGAGCGTTCCGAACGCCGCGGGGACGTGAAAATTCGGCGACGCGGTCCGCGGCGGGCTCCACGCGAGGTACGTGCGCGGCGACGCGCCTTCGATGCGGTAGAGGCCGACCTTGAGCCGGGCCCCCGGCGCGAGCGCGGCGCGGACGTCCTTGGCGGAGAGCACCGCCTCGATCGTCGCGGTCCGCGCCGTGGCGTCGCGCGTCGTCGCGACACGAACACCGCTCGACCACGCCGTGTCCTCCTTGTGCGCGCCGCGATCGACGTCGATGTCGAAGAAGTGGCCGAACGGCCCGAGCTCGATCTCGAAGTAGTGGCTCGGCTGCGCGGCGCGCGGCGTGAGAAGCAGCTCGACGCAGTCCTCCTCGTACAGCTTGGGCCGCTCGACGTCGGTGGGGCGCGACGCGTCCGTATGCAAGCCTGCGTTCGCGAGCTCCCATAGCGCGTAGAGGCCCGCGTCGCTCCACGCGAAGCGTGCGCGCGTCGGGATGCTGGTCGCATGGCCGGCGAAGTCCGTGTCCCAAGAGACGGCGGCGGCGGCGGACCACGCGGCGTCGCCGCCGCGCCCGTCGATGACCGGCGGATCGCCGCTCACGTGATGCGCGTGCGCGACGGGCTGCGGCGCGCGCCCGCCGTCCGATTCGATCGAGAACGGCGCCATGCCGTAGAAGCGGACGGGCCGCGGCGCGCGGAGGAGATCCGCGCCGTCGCCGGTCACCACCGGGGACGTGAGGTCGAGGCCGAAGCGCTTCGCGGCGACCTCGAGGAGCGGCGACGTCGCGTGCCCGCCGAGCTCACGCGCGAGATCGGCGTTGTCCCACAGCCCGAGCAGCTGCGCGCCGACGCGGTCGACGAGGATCGGGTTCGTGCCGCCGACCGCGACGAGCTCTTCGCTGGGCACGAGCCGCTGAAATCCGTCGCCGCCCATCATCGGCGCGCCGTCGGCGAGCACGACGTCCGGCGCCTCCACCTCGAGCACGTCGGCGATGCGCTCGGCGAACGTCTCGAGCGCAGAGACGTAGAGGGCGCGATCCTCCGGCAGCTTCTTCGCGCGCTGGTCGAGATACTTGCCGAGCTCCTTGTGCATCCGCCACTTCTGCCGAAACACCGGCGCCGCGTCGGAGAGCATGATCGTCCCCTGCACGCCCTTGACCGACATGCTCACGACGCCGAAACGGTGCGCCTTGATCTTGGGCGCCGAGATGAAGAGACCGTGGTCGAGGACGTCGGCGAGGAGCTTCGGCACGAGCAGGGTCGGCACGCGCGTCCTCTCCATGCCGCGGACTCCGACGGGGCGGCCGGGAAAGCCGTGGGCTTGGTCGTGGTCGAAGACGCCGTCGTCGTCGAGCGCGACGAGCGGCACGCCCTCCTCGCGCGCCATCGCCTCGTAGCCGCTCAGGCGGACGAGGCGCTCCCAGTCCTTGTGCGTCGCCCCCCACCCTTCGGCGATCGTGACGCTCGTGAAGCCCCGGGCCTTGAGGCAGCGCACGATGCCGCGGACGAACTCGGGGTCGGTGATGCGGCCGCGAACGCCGTCGTCGCCGCCGTTCTTCGCGGGGTCTTTGAACCAGTCGAAGCCGCCGAGGTTCGGCTTCACGAGCACCGGCGTGTCCTTCGGGCGGTCGGGGACCACGCCCTGGCAAATGCGGTCGCCGAGCTCGCGCGCCGAGCCGCCGCGCAAGACGGTGACCGGAGAGGGCTGCGCGAGGCGGGCGCGGCGGGCGGCGCGGAGCGGCGCGACGTCGATCGTCTCGGTCGTCACCGCGCGGGAGCCGCCGTCCACGGTCCACGACGCGTGGGTCACGACGTCGGCGTCGGCGCCGCCGTCCACGTCGCCGGCGTAGGCGGGGGAGGCGGCCCCGTCCGCGCGGCCCTCCACGACGGCGGCGTCGCGCGATGGCCCGGGCGCGTCGGACTTCGCGCCGCCCGGCGTACATCCGGCGACGAGCGCCGCCGCGAGGACCACGTGGGGCGGGAGGGCAATGCGCATGACGTGGGCAGCCTAGCTCGATCGCGGTCGGCGCGCGCTGGTGTGAACCGTGCTTTAGAGTGGTCAGATGAGACGCCAGCGCGCGAAATGAGCGCGTCTTTGCCGAGCAATTCGGCGGCGGATCGCGC
>JAYVXL010000518.1:0-5079 GCA_043785185.1 Myxococcales bacterium | reverse complement strand
GAAGGCGAGTCGGGGAGGCTCGAGAGCGGAGCGAGCGAGGGGGACGAAGTCCCCACCTGAGGAAGAACGAAGTCACTGAGCGCGATTCGAGGGACGAGCATCGCGCTCGGGGATTTAGAACGCGATCGTCGCGCGCGGGTCCCCCGGCTGGAACTGCGACAGCTTCTCCACGAGCGCTGCGACCTCCGGCGATTCGTCCGTCGGGACGTGCACGGCGAGCTCCACGTAGAGGTCCCCCGGCTCGCGCCCTTTTCGCGCGACGCCCTTGCCGCGCACGCGCAAGACCGCGCCCGTCTGCGTGCGCGGAGGCACCTTGAGCGTGACGGCGCCGTCCGGCGTCGGGACCTTCACCTTTGCGCCCGCGTACGCCTCGTGCAGCGTGATGGGGAGCGCGACGCGCAAGTCGTCCCCCTCGCGCCGGAAGAACTTGTGCGGCTGCACGTGCAAGACGAGGATCATGTCGCCGGGCGGGCCGCCGCCCATCGACGGCGCGCCGTGGCCGGGGATGCGCACGCGACTGCCCTCGTCGGCGCCGGGCGGGATGCGGACGCTGACGGGCTCGATCGAGTTGTTGAGGCGCAGCTCGAAGGTGGCGCCGCGCACCGCCGAGGCGAAGTCGATGGACATCTCGCTCTCGAGGTCGCCGCCCTTCACCGGTCCGCGCGCCCTTCGGCCACGGCCGAAGATGTCCCCGAAGAAATCGGCGCTGCCGCCGCCGGAGGCTCCGCCAAAGAGGTCCTCGAGGTTCACTTCCTGCGCGCCGCCCGCGCCGCCGCGGAAGCCGCCGCCGCGCCGCCCCTGCCCGCCCGCCCACTGCCGATACGCGCGCGCTTTGTCGGCGTCGAAGCCGTCGCGGAGGCCCTCCTCGCCGAACTCGTCGTAGAGCTTGCGCTTGCTCTCGTTGCCGAGAACGTCGAAGGCGTGGTTGACCGCCTTGAAGCGGGACTCGGCCTTGTCGTTCCCCGGGTTCTTGTCCGGGTGCAGATCCTTGGCGAGCTTGCGGTACGCCTTCTTGAGCGTGTCCTGGTTCGCGTTCTTCGGAACGCCAAGAACGGCGTAGAGGTCGTCGGCCATTGTCGCGTTGGCAACGTAAGTCGCTAAAGCAGGTGTTGCAACGTGCGAGGGCGCGACGCGGCGCTCAGGGCAACTCCGGCTCGATCCGCCACCCCGTCCCCACGCGCGCGCAAACGACGGTCGCCCGCTCGAGCGTCGGCTCGCTCCCGACGACGTCGACGGTCGCTCGATCGCCCGTCACGCTCGACGTCATGCTCTTCGGCCGGAATTTCAGCCCGAAGCGCCCCTCCGCGAGCATCTCGTACGGCTCCACGCGCCTTCCCATGCTGCGGCTCGCCCGCTCGGCGCGCTTCTCGAGGCTCGCCCGCGCCTGCGGTCCGAGCAGCTCGAACGCCTCGCGCGACGCGGTCGGGTCCTCGGGCTGCGCCTCCATCTTCTCGAGCCAGAGGCGAACGACCGCCTCGGGCGTCGCGTCGGGCGCGGCCCGCGAGCACCCCGCGAGGAGGAGCCAGGCCGCGAAGAGGAGCGCGCCGCCGGACCGCACGCTCAGGCGCCCCGGGGGGGCGCGCCGCTGCCGAGCCCCATCGCCGCGCGAACGTCGCGCATGGTGCCCTCCGCGATGGCGCGCGCCTTCTCGGCCCCCTCGCCGAGCACCTTCGCGATCGACTCCGGGCTCTGCTCGGCGCGCTTCACGCGGAGCGGCACGAGCTCTCGATCGAAGTTCTCGAACAGGAGCTTCTTGCAATCCATGCACCCCCACCCGGCGGTCGTGCACTTCTCTACGACCTCCTTCTGCTGGTCCTCGGTGCTGACCGCTCTGTGCATCGTGTAGATGTTGCAAAGCTCGGGGCGGCCCGGATCGCTGAGCTGCGCGCGCTGCGGATCGGTGAACGCGGGGCGCAGCTTCTTCCAGAACGCTTCGGGCGTGTCGAAGAGGGCGATCGTGTTGTTCTTCGATTTGCTCATCTTCGAGTGACCGTCGAGGCCCATGATGCGCGGGGTCTTGCTGAGGCGCGGCTGCGGCTCGGGGAAGAGCTTGCCGTAGCGGTGATTGAAGCGGCGCGCCGTCTCGCGCGCGAGCTCGAGGTGCTGCACCTGGTCCTCGCCGACGGGGACGATCTTCGCCCGGTACAGCAAGATGTCTGCGCTCATCAGCACCGGGTACGTGAAGAGCGCGGTCGAGACGAACTCGCTCCCGGCGCTCTTGTCCTTGAACTGGGTCATGCGCTCGAGATCGCCCTTCGCCGTCGCCGACGCGAGGTACCACGCGAGCTCGGTGTGCTCGCGGACGTCGCTCTGGACGAAGAGGGTGCACTTCGCCGGGTCGAGGCCGCACGCCACGAGGTCCATCGCCAGATCGAGCGTGCGCTTGCGCAGGAGCTTGGGGTCGTACTCGCTCGTGATGGCGTGCGCGTCGACGATGCAGAAGAGGAGCTCCTCCTTCTGCTCCTCGACCTGCTGCGCCCACGTGCGCGTCGCGCCGAGGTAGTTGCCGATGTGGAGCTCGCCGGAGGGCTGAATCCCGGAGAACACGCGCGCTTTGGCCGGAGGTGCAGGGCTCATGGGACCCCCGCAAATAGCGCGAAACTTGGCGGTCCGCGAGTGCGTCCCGTTACGATCGCGTGGTGAAGTCGCGCGTGACCCTGTCGTGGCCCGAGAGACCGCAGGCCTTCGAGGCCTTTGACCCGCCGAATCCAGAGCGCCTCGCGAAGACCGCGGCCGTCCAGCGCGTGCCCGCCACCTTGGGGAGCGAGCTGCTCTTCGGCGACAACCTGGCCGCGATGCGCCTCCTCGCGCGCGAGCAGACCGCCGCCAACGGCTTCGCGCTCGCGTACCTCGACCCGCCGTTCTTGACGGGGCGCGTCCACGAGGCCGTTAGTCGCAAGGGCGCCGCGAAGGGCCCGGCGCGCGAGCGCCGCGAGGCGTTCGACGACCGCTGGAAGGACCGCGCGGAGTACCTGGAGTACCTCGGCGCACGCCTCGCGGCCGCGCGCGATCTGCTGGCGCCGCACGGATCGGTCGTCGTGCACGTCGACCCGAAGACGAGCCACTACGTCAAGGTCATGTGCGACGAGATCTTCGGCGAGGAGTGCTTCGCGAGCGAGATCGTCTGGCGCTACCGGCGCTGGCCGAGCAAGACGCCGAATTTCCAGCGCGTCCACGACGTGCTCCTTCGCTACCGCAAGGACGCCGCGAGCCCGCCGCGGTGGAACCAGCTCTACGAGCCGCTCGCCGCGTCGACGCTCGCGACGTGGGGCACGAAGAAGCAGCGCGCGGTCTTCGGCGCCGACGGGCGGCGCGAGCGCTCGTCCTCGATGGCCGTCGCGTCGGACGGCACGCCGATGGGGGACGTGTGGGACATCGGCGTCATTGCCCCGGTGTCGCGCGAGCGGACCGGCTACCCGTCGCAGAAGCCCGAGGCCTTGCTCGACCGGCTCGTGCGCGCGCTGACGCAGCCGGGCGACCGCGTCCTCGATCCGTACGCCGGAAGCGGCACGACGCTCGTCGTCGCCGCGCGCCTGGGGCGAAGGTTCGTGGGCATCGACCGGAGCGACGTCGCGCGCGAGACGATCGAAGGCCGGCTGGCGCAGGCGGGAGTGACGCTCGACGCTCCGAGCCCCCTCCCCGCGGCCGGTCGGTGTATAGCTGGGGGCGGCAGATGAGCCCCATGCCCAAGCATCTCGCGGCCGCCGTGGCCTTGCTGGCGATCGGCGGCGCCGTCCTCCTCCTCGCTCCCGCGCAGACCTACGCGATCGCCGTCGCCATGGCCGCCGCGATCGCGCTCCTTTACGTCGGCTCCGGCGCGGGCGGCGTTCAGGTGGGCGGCCTCGGCGAGGCCGTGCGCCGCGCGACGAACGGCGAGCGCCCGACCGTGCCCCCCGGCGCGACCGGCGACCTCGCGCGCATCTACGACGAGCTGGCCGCCCTCGCCGATCGGCGCGCGAAGGAGGCGGGCGAGCAGTCGAAGAAGGCGAAGGAGCTCGGCGAGACCGAGAGCACGCTCGAGGACGTCGCGCGCAAATTGTCCGAGGGCGTCACGCTTCAGGTCAGCGCGAGCGACGAGACGACGAAGCTGATCAAGGGGATGACCGCGCAGATCACCGAGATCGCCCAGCACGTCGAGGCGCTCACGCAGAGCGCCGAGGAGTCGAGCTCGTCGATCCTCGAGATGACGGCGACCAACGACGAGGTCGCCGAGAACGTCGGTGAGCTCGCCGGGAGCGTTCGCGAGACGGTGAGCTCGATCGAGGAGATGGCGTACTCGATCAAAGAGGTCGCCAAGAACGTCGACGCGCTCTCGCTCACGGCCGAGGAGACGAGCTCGTCGATGAACGAGATGGACGTCTCGATCGACCAGGTCCAGTCGAACGCCAACGAGACGGCGCGCCTCTCCGAGGAAGTGGCCCTCGACGCCGAGAAGGGCGCGGAGGCCATCCTCAAGACGATCAGCGAGATTTACCGCATCAAGGAGTCGAGCCAGGAGGCCGTCGCCGTCATCTCGAACCTCGGCTCGCGCATCGAGGCGATCGGCCAGATCGTCAACGTCATCGACGACGTCGCCGAGCAGACGAACCTCCTCGCGCTGAACGCCGCCATCATCGCCGCGCAGGCCGGCGAGCAGGGCAAGGGCTTCGCGGTCGTCGCCGACGAGATCAAGGATCTGGCCGAGCGCGCCGGCACGAGCACGCGCGAGATCACCGACCTCATCAAGACGGTCCAGGCCGAGAGCAAGAACGCCATCAGCGCCGTCGAGCGCGGCGCGCACAACGTCGACCGCGGCGTAGAGGTCTCCAACGAGGCCGAGCGCGCGCTCAAGAAGATCCTCGAGAGCTCGCAGAAGTCGACGAACATGGTCCGCGCCATCGCGCGCGCGACGGTGGAGCAGGCCAAGGGCTCGAAGCAAGTCACCGACGCGATCGGCCGCATCGCCGAGACGGTGCAGCAGATCGCCGCGGCGACGGCGCAGCAGGCGCGCGGCTCGGAGCTCATCATGAAGAGCGCCGAAAAGATGCGCCTCATCACGCAGCACGTCGAGCGCTCGAGCCAGGAGCAGGCGCGCGGCGG
>JAYVXL010000517.1:0-5079 GCA_043785185.1 Myxococcales bacterium | reverse complement strand
CGCGGGCGCGGTCGGCGCGATCGCCGCGGCAACGGGCGCAGGGGCCGCCTTTGGAGACGGCGGCGGCGGCGCGGTGATCTCGGGCGACGGCGCGGCCGCGACAGGCGCGGGCGGCGGCAGCGGCGTAGGGTACGGGGCGGGTGCCGGCGGAGCCGCGGCCTTCGGCGCGGGCGCGGACGAAGTGGCTGCGGGCGACGCCGGCGCGAACAAGCTCGCGGCTTCCTCGCGGAACGCGGGGCTCGTCGCGAGCGCGATGCTGCCCGCCGTCGCCGTCGTCGCGAGCACGCCGACGGCGACCCACTTGAGCATCAGCGCCGCCGCGACCTTCGTGACCGCGAGCGTCGCGGGCGGCGCGGTCGCGCCCGCCTTTGCGGCGCCGGCCGCCGCCGCGCCCAGGCCGACGGCCACCGCCGCCGTCCCCACCACTGTCCCCAGACCGAGCGACGCGAGCGCGCGCGCCTGCGACCCGGCGGGTGCGACGTCCGCCGTCGCCGACGCGAGGAGCGAGCGCTCGAACGCGGGGCCGTCATCCGAGAGGAGGCGCTTGGGCTCGCTCATCGGGTTCCTTCCGCGAACGCGCGCTGCGCGCGGAGGCGCTTCGCGATGGCCTGGAACTCATCGCGGCCACGGCGCAGACGCGAGCTGACCGTGCCGGGCGGCAGTCCGAGGAAGACCGCGATCTCGGCCGTCGTCATTTGCTCGAGCTCGAAGAGAACGAACACCGCGCGGACCTTCATCGTGAGCGCGTCGAGCACGTCGTCGAGCAGCGCGCGGGCCTCGCGCTGCTCGAGCATCTCGTCGGGGAGCGGGCTGGTCGCGCGGGCGGCGTCCACCGTCCCTTCGTCGAGCGACAGGCGCGCGCGCGCGGCACCGCGGCGAAGCTCGGAGGCGACGCGGAGGGCCGTCTGGAAGAGAAAGCTCCGCTCCTTGCCGGACTCGACCTCGCCGAGCCGACGCGCGAGCACGCCGAGCACGCGCTGCGCGCCGTCGTCCGCGTCGGCCTCGGGCACACCGAGGCGCCGGAGCGAGCGCCAGAGGAACGCGTAGTTCTGGCGCACGACCTCCTCGAGCCGCGAGAGGTCCACGCGCTCGCCGGCCGCGCCCGCGTCGGACGGGCACGGCGCGAGGCAGGCGGGGGCGGCGTGACCGAGGTTCATCGAGCGTGCTCACCGGACCCATGGCCGGCCCAGCCGCGCTTCATTTACCAAACGCGCAGCCCCGCGCCCGCGCCGACCGCGAACGAGACGGCAGGCACCGTGTAAATGTCCGTACTTGGTCGAAAATAGAACTGATCCCGCCACAGAGGAATTGCGGCGCGCCCGTCGATTTCGAAAAAAAGAGAGCCGCCGGCCGCCACGCGCGCGCGCGCCGCCGCACCGAAGGCCGCCCAGGGGCGG
Source organism: Myxococcales bacterium (assembly GCA_043785185.1). Lineage (GTDB taxonomy): Bacteria > Myxococcota_A > Polyangia > Polyangiales > Polyangiaceae > JANYHK01. Next base: position 3,682 of record JAYVXL010000517.1, on the reverse strand, counting down.
GTCGCCGATTCGGCGTTCGCGTCGTTCGAACCGCTCGCCCAGAGGAGGCCCGCCTCGGCCGTCCCGCACAGCGATGGCGTCAGGGCGCCGAGCGTCCACGCGAGCGGGCAACCCTCGACGCGCACGACGCCGCGCCGGAGGAGGCCGTGCGCGGCGCCCGCGGGAATGGGCCCGCCGAGCCCCCCCGCGACGCCCGCTCGCAGCGCGCGCGCCCCCCACGCGAGCTCCGCGAACGCCGACAGCTCCGGGGCGAGGAGCGGCCCGAGCCCGCTCGCCGCGCCGCCGGCGACCCCTGCCGCGAAGCTCCGCGCCGCGGCCGGAGCGGGCGGCGCCCTCCCGGGCTCGGACGCTGGAGGAGGTGCGGGGGGCGCGTCCGCGCGCTTCCTCGGCGGCTCCGACGGGGCCGGTGGCGGCGGCTCTTCAGGCTCGAGCGACGTCGCGATCGCGAGCGCCAGCGCGTGCACGAGCTCGGCGCACGTCGTCGCTCGGAGCGCGCGCGCCCGGTCCGTCCCCTCGTCGAGGATCGTGAGCCGCCCCTCGAACGTCGGCCCCGCCGTGATCCGGACGCGGAACGCTTGGGTCAATCGCGAGCGCTCGCCCGGCGCGCGCGCGAGCACCTCCGCGCGCAGCTCCTGCTCGGCAGGGCACGCCGCCGGGGCGTCATAGGTCAGGGCGAGCGCGTCCACGATGGCCTCGTACGGCGATCACCAACGCGCGACGACCGTGCTCGGCGTGATGTGCGCCTCGCACTTGTCGACGCTGACCTCGACGGCCAACGTGGCGCTGCCCGTCGGCTCCTTCGACCGCACCTCGACGCGCGGGACGACCTGCTCGGGCCGCAGCGCGCGGAGGACCTCCGGCGGGCAGACGAGGCGCACGTCGACCTCCGCCGGCTGCGTCTTTCCTCCTTTGGCCGGCCCGACGACCGCGACGGCGAGCTTGGTGAACGGCCGCTCGACGATCTCGCGCGTGATCTCGAGCGCGACTTTCACGCTCGGCACGTCGTACGACAGCTGCGGCTGCGGCTTGTCGATCGCGAGCGGCTTGGAGACGACGCCTTCGCCGAGCCCGCTCACGTCGAACGCCTCTGCCCGCGCGAACTGCAGCGTCATCACCGCGGTCTTCGGGCCCTTCACGCGCACGTCGTGCGGCTCGGGCTTCGGCGCGCCCTTCACGACGTAGCCCGGCGCCGGCGTGCCGACGACCGAGACCTGGATCGGCACGTCGCGCTCGACGCGGTCCTCCCACACGAGATCGATCGCCGGCGGGTCGACCTGCTCGACGCGCACGCCGGGCGGCAGCCGAATCGACGCTTGATCGATGACCACGCGCTTCTCCATGCCGGTGTGCGCGTCGAGCTGGATCGCGCCGATGTCGCGCGCGTGCAGCTCCTCGATCGCCGCGCGCGTGCCGCGGACGGTGAGCTTGACGGACTCCTTGCTCTTGTCGACGAGGATGCGGTTGGCCGTCTCCGGCGGGAGCAGCACGTCGAGGTCGACCGTCACGCTCGTCTGGGCGTCTTGCCCGCCGTGGACCATCGAGTAGAGGACGAGCGCGAAGCCAAAGCTGAGGAGCTTCAGGTTCATGTTCTCGGTGAGGGCGACCTTGAGCCGCTCGGCGACGGTGGCCATCGGTCAGTCCTCCCGCTCGCTCGACGGCGGCCGCGAGAGCGGCATCGGCTGCGCCTTCGGCGTCTCGATCGGCAACTGCGGGGTGAGGTTGCCCCGCGGCATCGGCGTGCGCAGGCTGGCCGGCGGCGCGTCGGATCGGCCGGCCCTGTCGGCCTTCTCGCCCGACTTTGGCTCGAGCGACGTCACCGCGAACGAGCCGGTCGTCGAGCCTGCCGGCGGCGGGAGCGAGACGCGGAACGAGCCGGTCTGCATCTTGTCGACCTTCTTGCCGGGCGCGGCGCCCGCCTTCTTCTTCCGCGAGCGCTGGCCGAAGAGGCCGAGCAGCGCCTGCCTCAGCGAGGCGCCGTCGAGGTTCGAGATGATGTTGCCGTTGAAGCAGAAGCTGATGGTGCCCCGCTCCTCGCTCACGACGACGACGACGGCGTCGGTCTCCTCGGTGATGCCGAGCGCCGCGCGATGCCGCGAGCCGAGCGATTTGTCGAGGACCTTCGTGTCCGGCATCGGAAAGAAGACGCCGGCCTTCGCGACGCGAAGGTTGCGGATGACGACGGCGCCGTCGTGGAGCTTGTTGAGGCTCTCGGGGACGAAGATCGAGACGAGGAGCTCGCGCTGCACGCTGGCGTCGAGCGGGGTCCCCTGCCCGACCACGAACTCGTCGAGGTTGGCGTCCTGCTCGAAGCAGATGAGCGCGCCGATGCGGTGGCGCGCGAGCTCGGTGGCGGCGGAGACGACCTCGTCGATGACGCGCGACTCTTGCTGCCGGCTCATCCCGCCGAGGAACGCGCGCGAGCCCACGCGCATGAGGCCGCGGCGGATGTCGTTCTGGAAGACGACGACGACGATGAGGATGATCGACGAGAGAAGCGTCGAGAGCAGGTTGAAGAGCGTGACGAAGCCGGCCCACTTGCTGACGACGTACACGAGGAAGATGACGCCGAGGCCGGTGCCCATTTGCATCGCGCGCGTGCCGCGCAGGACGAGCAGCGCGCGGTAGACGACGTACGTGACGATCAGGATGTCGCCGATGTCGACGGCGACCTCCGAGAAGCTGCGGCGCGCGAAGAGGTGGAGGATGCCTTCGAGCATCAGCTGTCTCCCGGCGGGGCGAGCGGCGGGACGAGCGCGGGCCCGAGGGCGCGCGACGCCGCGAGGAGCTGCGCCGTCTCGCGCACGTCGTGGACGCGCAGGACGTGCGCGCCCGCGCGCGCCGCGAAGAGCGCGGCCGCGAGCGACGCGCCGAGTCGGGCCTCGGGCGGCGCGTCGCCGCCGAGCGCGGTGAGGAACGACTTGCGGCTCGCGCCCACGAGGACCGGCGCGCCCGCCCCAAGGACGAGCTCGCGCGTGCGGCGGAGCAGCTCCGCGCTCTGGCGCGCGTTCTTCGCGAAGCCGAGCCCCGGATCCATGAGCACGTCCCCCCGCGCGACGCCGAGCACGTACGCGCGCTCCGCCGCCGCCGCCCACTCGCCGAGGACGTCGCGCACGACGTCGCCGTACCCGTCGTCCGGGTACTGGCCGAAGCCACGCATCTTCTCCATCGGCCCGCGCGCGTGCATGAGCGCGAGCGCGGCGCCGCTCGCGGCCGTGACCTTCGCGAGCTCCGGATCGGCGAGGAGCGACACGTCGTTCACCAGGCTCGCGCCCGCATCGAGGCACGCCGCGGCGACCTCGGGGCTCGTCGTATCGATCGACACGCACACCCGCGCGCTCGCGTAGCGGACGACGTCGAGCACGCGCGCGAGCTGCTCCTCTGCGGAGACCGGCTTGGCTCCGGGGCGCGTCGATTCGGCGCCGAGGTCGACGATATCGGCCCCCTCGGCGACGAGCGCGTCGACGCGGGCGCGCGCCGCTCTCGCGTCGAAATACCGCCCGCCGTCGCTGAACGAGTCGGGCGTCACGTTGCAGATGCCCATGAGCGCGACGCCGCGGCGCGACCTCGCCTCTTCGAGAACCTGCTGTACGCGCTCCGCTCGCTTCACTCCGCCCCGACGACTCCTCATCATTCCCTAGCAATTGCCGCGCCGTCCGGCAACCTTTGCCAGGTTGCCGGCGCG
>JAYVXL010000516.1:0-5083 GCA_043785185.1 Myxococcales bacterium | reverse complement strand
CGCGTCCGGCGCGGACCGCGGCGACGGCGGCGGCGACGTCGCGGGGGCGCTCGCCCGCGCGGGCGCGCTCGCGGAGGGCGCGGGCGTCCGCGAGGACGGCGCCGGAGCGGACGCGGCGTCGGGCTTCTCCTTGCACCCCGCGAGCACCGGCCCGAGCGCGAGCGCCGAGGCCAGCGCCGTTCGAGCGAGATGGGCGCGGGCGGCGCGGCGCATGCGGAGAGGATGCCCTCAAACGGGCGCGCGTGTCACCCCGTCACCGCGTGTCACCCCGTCACCGTGGCGGCGGGGCGCGACGCACGAGCCAGCGCCGCGGCGCCTTCACGTGGCGCAAGGCGAACGCCGACGGCGCGAGCGCGCCGAGCTCCCCCTCGATGGCGAAGAGCCCCGGCGACGCGCCCCGCGCGACGCGCCCGAGCGCGGCCTCACCGAGCGCCCGGGCGCCGTTCCACGTCGCCATGGCGAGCAGCTCCGCGGCCGGCACGTCGGAGAAGCGATCGCCGAGCGCGCGCGCCTCCGCCAGCACGTCGAGCGACGCGTTCGACGCGAGCGAGTCGGTGCCGAGCGCCGGCGCGAGGCCGGCCGCGCGCATCGCCAGGAGGGGCGGCAACCGCGTCTCGATGTACAGGTTCGACCGCGGGCACAGGACCACGGGCGCGCCGCTCGCTGCGACGAGGTCGAGCTCCTCGGGCCGCGCGTCGGCGAGGTGGACGAGCAGGACGTGCGGCGCGAGGGCCCCGAGCTGCCTGGCGAACGCGATCGGCCCCACGCGCGGCCAGCGCTGCCCCGAGGCCGGCAGCCGAACGCGCGACGCCAGCCAGGCGGGGATCGGGCCGTCCCCGTGCGCGAGCGCCCGCCGCTCCGCGGCGTGCTCGGCGAGGTGGAGCGACGTGCGCCGCCCGTGGACGCGCGCGCTCTCGACGATCGCGCGCACCGCGTCCGGGTGGGTCGTGTAGAGCGTGTGCGCCGCGAGCGAGTAGCGGAGGCCGGCCTCGCCACAGGCGTCCGGGCGGGGCCCGGGACCGAGCCGCGCGTCGACGTCGGCGAGCAGCGCCGTCGTGCGGCGCATCGCCGCGTCGCGCGCGACGCCGAACACCTCGTGAAAGACGCAGCCCACGAGGCCCGCGCGCGCGAGCGCCGCCGTCGCCGCGAGCGAGTTGGTGACCTCGCCGACGGCGACCGTGCCGGCGGCCACCATCTCGGCGACGGCGCGCTCGATGGCCACCTGGTCCTCCTCCGGCGCGCCTTCGACCCGCGCGCCGATGAGCCGCTCGACCCAAGGCACGAACCCGGCGCCGCCCGGCACCTGCCCGCGCAAGCCGCTGAGCTCGACGTGCGTGTGCGCGTTCACGAGCCCGGGAAGGACGACGCCGCGGACGCGCTCGACCGGCGCGCCCGCGTGCCGCGCGAGCAGCTCGGCCGCCGGCCCGGCGTCCCGCACCTCGCCCCCTTCGACGACGACCGCGCCGTCCCGCACGTCGGCGCCGTCGCCGACCACGATTCCATCGGCCCAGAGGACGCGCGCCGTCACCGGCCCTACACTAGCTCCGATGAAGCCCGGCGATCACCCCGAGTTCTTCCGTTTCCCCGCCCCCGAGGGCCGCTCGCGCGAGAGCACCATCCGCCTCGACGCCGAGGGGCACTTCTTCCACGACGGCGCCGCGGTAGAGCACCCGAAGCTCGCCGCGGCGATGCACGGCTGGATCGCCCGCCATCCCGATGACGGGCGCTACATCCTCACGAACGGCTACGACTGGACGTACTTCACCGTCGACGACGCGCCGTACGTCGTCCGCGCCGTCCGCCTCGAGGAGGACGCGGTCGTGCTCGCCTTGAGCGACGGCAGCGAGGAGGCGTGGGACCCGGCCGCCTCGGAGATCTCCGAGGGCGACGCGCTGTACACGTCGATCAAGCGCGCCGCGCCGGGCGGCCCGTTCCGCGCCAAATTCTCGCGCCACGCGCAGGCCTCGCTCGCGCCGGTGCTCACCCTGCAAGACGGCGCGCCGGCGGTCGCCCTACGGGGCCGCGTCGTACGCATCGGCGGCGCGCCATAGGCTGGCCATAGCCTGGTACGCTGGGCGGCGACGTGGCGGAGATCCCCAAGCTCGGAGAGACCCTGCTGGGCAAGTACCGGCTGGAGGGCGTCGTCGGCGAGGGCGGCATGGGCGTCGTCTACCGCGCGGCCGCGGCGGCCGGCCCGGTCGCCGTCAAGGTGCTCCGCCCGGAGATGCTCGAGACGCCGGACATCGTCGCGCGCTTCGACCGCGAGACGCGCGCGTCGAGCAAGCTGACCGGGCCCTACGTCGCCCGCGTGTACGACGTCGCGACGACGGAGGAGGGCCTCCCGTTCATGGTCATGGAGCTGCTCGACGGCCACGACCTCGCCGAGGAGCTCGACCTGCGCGGCCCGCTGCCGGTCGACGAGGCCGCCACGTACGTGCGCCAGGCGTGCCTCGCGATGGAAGAAGCGCACGGCCTCGGCATCGTGCACCGCGACTTGAAGCCGTCGAACCTGTACCTCTGCGATCGGGGCGGCGCCCGAACGGTGAAGGTGCTCGACTTCGGGATCTCGAAGGTCCTCGGCGACACCGACGCGGGGAACACGCACGCCGACACGTCGATCGGGACGCCGCTGTACATGTCGCCCGAGCAGGTGCGCTCGTCGAAGGACGTCGATCACCTGACCGACGTGTGGTCGCTCGGCGTCATTCTCTACGAGCTGCTCGCGGGCAAACCGCCGTTCGCGGGGACGGCCTTGAGCGCGGCGGCGATGATCATCGCGCAGGAGCCGGAGCCGATCGCCGCGGCGCGGCCCGACGTGCCGCCGGCGCTCGCGGCGACGGTCAGCAAGGCGCTCGCGAAGCGCCCGGCGGATCGCTACGCGGGCGCGGGGGCGCTCGCGGCGGCGCTGCTCCCGTTCGCGGGCGACGGCGTCCACGGCGAGCGGCTGGCGCGCGCCGTGGGCGAGGCGGCGACCAACCGCACCGCCCGCGCCGAGCCATCGACGACCTCGTCGCCGACCTTGATCCGCCCGAAGCGCGCGATGGTGATGGCGCTGGCCGCCGCGTCGACGTACCCCGCGCCCGCGAAGGCGCACGCGAGCGGCCGGCCGGGCGCAGACGACCGGGCGCGGTGGCTGCTCATCGGCGTGGCGGTCGGTCTGCCTTTCGCCGCTGCTATCGCGTACTTCGCGCTCCGTTAGCGGAGCGTTTGAGGTAGATTTGGCGCAAATGCGTCTTTTGATCGCCGACAAGCTGCACCCCCGCGCCGTCGAGGAGCTTCGCGCCCTCCCCGTCGAGGTCCTCTATGAGCCGGAGCTCAACAAAGAGTCGCTCGCGGCGAAGCTGCAAGGGGTCGGCATCCTCGTCGTCCGCTCGACCGAGGTGACCCGGGAGGCGATCGAGGGCGCGCGTGAGCTGCACCTCATCGTGCGCGCCGGCGCCGAGCACACGACGATCGACGTGCGCGCCGCCAGCAAGCGCGGCGTCTACGTCGCGAACTGCCCGGGCAAGAACGCGGCGGCGGTGGCGGAGCTGGTCTTCGGCATGCTCGTCGCGATCGACCGGCGCATCCCCGACGCGGTCGCGTCGCTCCGCGGCGGCAAGTGGGAGCGCGCCGAGTACGCGAAGGCCGAAGGGCTCTTCGGCAAGACGCTCGGCATCGCCGGCCTCGGCGCGATCGGCCGCGAGGTCGCCGCGCGCGCGCGCGTGTTCGGCCTGCACGTCGCCGCGTGGAGCCGCAGCCTGACGCCCGCGAAGGCCGCTGACCTCGGCGTGGCGTATTGCGCGACGATCGACGAGCTCGCGAGCAAGAGCGACATCCTGACCGTCCACCTCTCGCTCACCGAGCGCACGCGCCGCATCGTGAACAAGCGCGTCCTCGATCTGCTGCCCAAGCGCGCCATCCTCCTGAACGCCGCGCGCGCCGACCTCATCGACTACGTCGCCCTGCAAGACGCGGTGAAGACCAAGGGCCTCCGCGCCGGCATCGACGTCTACCCCGACGAGCCGAAGGGCAAGCGCGAGTACGCGTCCGACCTCTTCGCGCCGGCGACGTCGAACGGCGGCTTCATCTACGGCACGCCGCACATCGCCGCGTCGACGGATCAGGCGCAGCTCGCCATCGCGAGCGAGACGGTGCGCGTCATCCGCTCGTTCCTCCTCAAGGGCGACGTGCCGAACGTCGTCAACGTCTCGTCGGCCTCGAGCGCCCGCTTCCAGATCGTCATCCGCATGGTCGACAAGGTGGGGACGTTCGCGAACGTCCTGTCCGTCATCAAGCGCCACGGAATCAACGTCGAAGAGGTGACGAACACGGTGTTCGAGGGCGGCGTCGCCTCGTGCGCGAAGCTCCGCGTCGTCTCGCGGCCGAGCGAGACGTGCTTGCAAGAGATCCGCGCCTTCGACGAGGTCTTGCACGTCGACGTGGTGCCGCTGCCGAATCTGGCGTAGACGAGCACCCGTGCGCGCGCGCACCGTCCTCGCCATCGCCCTCGCGCTCTCTGCGGCGGGCTGCCCGTCGTCGCCGTCCAAGGCGACGGACGGCGGCGCCGCGCGCGACGGCGGCGGCAGGGACGCGGCCGCCGTGGTCGGCGCCGCTGCAAGCGCCGGCACCGTGGGCGCCGTCGGCACCGCGGGCACCGACGCCGGCGCGTCCGACGAGACGCTCCCGCCCTCCTCGTCCGACGAGATGACCGCGCGCGCGCGCCACCTGCTCGAGGCCATCGCGCACGACAGCCCGGAGCTCGCGACGGACATCGTCTTCCCGCGCGACGCCTACCTCGCGACGAAGGACAGCGTCGACGCCGGCAAGGCGTGGGACGCGAAGATCACGACGGCGTTCCAAAAGAGCGTCCACGCCTTCCACAAGCGCACGCGCGGCGCCGAGAAGGCGCAGTTCGTGGCGTTCGAGCTAGGCACGAGCGTCCAGCAGGCGCCGCCGAAGAAGCGCGAGTGGAAGCGGCCGCTCTGGCGGGTCAAGCACTCGCGCATCACCTTTACGGTGGACGGGCGCACGCAGCGCGTCGAGATCGCGGAGATGACCGGGTGGCGCGGGGCTTGGTACGTCACCAAGCTGCGGTGACGCC
>JAYVXL010000515.1:0-5090 GCA_043785185.1 Myxococcales bacterium | reverse complement strand
TGCTCGCACGCGCTGCCGAACCCGTGCCGCGGCGTCGGATCGCAGGAATCCTGCGGCACCGTTTTGTCGCCCGCGACCGCGCGGTTGCCGTTGGGGGCGTACACGGTGCAGATCCCGGCGATGTCGTCCTGGGTCAGGTTGCGCAGCGTCGTCGAGCCCGGCTGGTAGTGCGCAAACATCGTGGCGTGGGGATCGCCCGAGTGCGCCAAGCCGAGAAAATGGCCGGTCTCGTGGGTGACGATGCTCGCGAAGTCGTAGCCGTCGGGCGGGATGGGATCGTGGATCGTTACGTGCTGCTGGAATGTATTGACCTCCATATCGGCGTCGTAGATTTCGCCGGTGTCGGGGTTGAAGGTCACCGTGGTGAGCGCGAGCGTGTTGTTCACGTCGTTGTGCGGCCAGGTGTCGTCGCGGAAGACGATGAGGTGCTGGTTCGCAGCGTCCTGGTTGTAGGAGACGGTGGCGCAGGTGACGGGGCCGAGGTCGCGGACGTCGATGCTCGCGCGCGACGTGCTCGTGCCGTCGGTCGGGCAGGTCGCGCTCGTCCACCGCGTGAACGCGCGCGTGATCGCCTGCGACGCGTCGTCGTACGACACCTGCCGGCTCGCGTCCTTCTGGATGCTGTAACCGACGCACGCGTTGCGCCAGAAGAGCGGGTGCCCCTTGTCCCAGCACTGATCGATGCGCGGCTGGAAATCCGCGGGGACGCTGATGGTCGTCGTGCGGCAGAACGCGGCGGCGCTCGCCGGCGAGAGTAGGCCCACAGCGCCGAGGAGAAGGCTCGTCAGCCGCGCGGGATCACTTCGGCGCATGGAGGCGCTTCCACGCCGCCCCGATGTCGCGGAGCCCATCCTCGAGCTTCTTGTCGTGCAGGGCCTCGTTCGCGAGGAGGGCGACTTGGCTGGACGCCTGCGCCGTCACCGGTCCGCCGGGCGCCGCCGGCGAGGCCGGCGCGCCGACCTGGGTCTTCTCCGCGCCGGCCTGCGCGGCCTTCGGCGGCAGGAGAACGCCCACGGCGCTGCTCTTCGCGAGGCGCTGGTTCTTGTTCTCGTCGAGCATGAGCGCGAACTGCCCCTGCGCGCGCGCGGTGACCTCGAGCGTGCCCGCGGCGCCCGGCCGCAAGAAGAGAAGAGAGGGGCGCCCCACCGTGAGCACCGGCTCGCCCTCGACGAGCTGGCCGATCTTGCCGACGACGCCGCCCATCGTGCGGACCCAGGCCTCGGCGCCGCCGGCCAGGTCGCCGGCGACGGCGCGGTCGGCGCGAACGCGCGTGTACGTGTAGATCCGCCCGTCCTCCCAGACGCTCCTCTGCTCGACCGGCGTGACGAGCGCGACCGCGCTGCTCTCCTTCACGAGCGCGTCGAACACGACCGCGATCGACACGGACGCCCACGCTTCGCCCACCCCCGCGATCCCTGCCATCCCTGCGAGTGGAGGGGCGATCAGGGCGAGGGGAAGGGAAAGGGTCAAAGCCGCGGCGAGGACCGCCGTTCGCGAAGAGCGCATCGCCGGGAGAGTGTAGCACACGCGGGCCTCGGCGCCGTCGCGTGACGCCGCGGCGCCCGGCGCCGGCCCGGCCGCGACCACCGCGACCACCGCTACCAGCGCACGAGCGCGCAGCCCCAGTGAATGCCCGCGCCGAGGGCGAGGATCATGTTGAGCTCCCCCTTTTTGAGCATCCCCTTGCGCGTGCACTCGTCGATCAAGATGGGGAGCGTGCCGGCCGACGTGTTGCCGAAGCGCTCGATGTTCATCGGCATCCGCTCCTTGGCGACACCGAGGTGCTCGCGGATGTACTCGTTGATGCGCTGGTTGGCCTGGTGCGCGAGGAACCAGTCGATGTCGCTCATGGGCGTCCCGGTCGTCTTGCACAGGTTGCGCGCCGTCTCGGGGAGCTTGGTCACGGCGAACTTGAAAAGATCGCGCCCCTCCATCAGCGGCACGTACTTCTGATCGTCGAAGTGGTCCGCCTTCCAGTACGGGCGCGTACGGAAGCCGCCGCCGGGGACGTAGAGCAGCTCGGCGGCGCGGCCGTCGGTGTGCACCTCGATGCCCCGCAGGCCCGCGTCGCGATCGGTCGTTCGGAAGATGAGCGCGCCGCCGCCGTCCCCGAAGAGGACGGCGAGCGCGCGGTGTTTGTCGGCCTTGGCCTTCTCCTCGTCCGAGAGCTTGCGATCGGAGCGACCCTCGACGACGTCCCAGTCGTGCCACGGCATGAAGCCGGCGTGCGCCTCGGCGCCGATGAATAGGATCGTCTTGGCCGCGCCGCTCTGCACGAGGCCGTCGACGATCTGCAGACCGAACAACATCGCCGCGCACTGCTGGCGGATGTCGAGCCCGGGGACCCCGGCGATGCCGAGCTTGGCGCCCACGAGCGCCGCGGAGCCCGGGAAAATATAGTCGGGCGTCATCGTCGCGAAGACGATGTAGTCGATGTCCTTCGGCTGGATGCCCGCCGCCTCGATCGCGCGCTTGGCGGCTTCGGTGCCGAGATCGCTCGCGCCGACGCCCTCCGGCGCGTAGTGCCGCTGGCGAATGCCCGAGCGTTTGTAGATCCACTCGTCGTCGGTGTTCATGACGCGCGAGAGCGCCTCGTTCGTCACCGGGTTCCCGGGGACGTAGTGGCCGGTCCCGATGATCTCGAAGCCGCGCATCGTCCCCGAGCGTTAGATCCGAGGGGCCACGAAGGCGAGAACTTTCCGTGTCATCATTTCGCCACGCGCAGGACGAGCCCTGCGCCCTTCGCGCACCAGTAGACGAACTTGTCGTCGAGCGCGATGCCCCACGGCTGCGTCTGGCCGGTCGCGAGCGTCGTCACCGCGCCGCCGCCGACCGGCACGCGCGCGACGGTGCCGTCGCCGTCGTTCGTCCAGTAGGCGTAGTTTCCGTCCACGGCGATCGCGCGGGGGTTGTCGCCCGGCGCGAGGATCGAGTCGCCCGTGCCGTCGTCGTTCACGCGCCCTACTGAGCCGCCGGCGTCGTACGGCACGTGGTTGGTGTAAAAGACGAGGTTGCTGAAGACGGCGAGGCCGAACGGGCCGATCGTCTTGGTGACGACCGCCGCCGGGCCGCCCGCGATGGGGACCTTCTCGATGCGGCCGGCGCCAAAGGCGGCCCAGTAGACGTTGACGCCGTCGGTGACGACATCCTTCGTGCCAAAGGTCTTGGGCACGAGCACGGTGAGGCCCGTGCCGTCGACGCCGACGCGCTGGATGCTGCCGGCGTCGGGATCCTCGGTGCCGAAGAACACGTACTGCGACGTCACGTCGAGGCCGCGCGGGGAGGCCTGCGGACCGGACAGGTCGACGGCGAGGCCGCCGTCCCCGTCGCGCGCCGTGACGCTGCCGCCGGTCGAGTCGTTCGCGACGTAGACGCGCCCGCCCGACGCGCGGAGGACCCACGGCGTGCCGAGGCCCCTCGCGATCGTCGCGCGTCCGGTGCCGTCGACGTTCGCGCGCATCAGCGTGCCGGCGCTCGCGTTGGTCCAGTACACGACGCCGTTCTCGACGGCGACGTACGCCGGTCCGCCCTGACCCGACGCCACGACCTGCGGCTGACACGTCGCCGCGATGCACGCGGCGCCGAGGCAGTCGTGGCCGCACGCGCCGCAGTTCTTCGGGTCGACCTCGAGCTGGATCTTGCACGCGCCGCTGCCGCACCGCGCGAAGCCGGGGGCGCAGCCGTCCTCGGCCGGCGCGTCGCTGGGCGGGGCGGGCGCGTCGGGGTCGCCGTCGCTCGCGCCGCCGTCGCCCGGCGGCGCCGCCGTGAGCAGGCTCTTGTCGTAGATGGCGCAGGCCGTCCACGCCGCACCGGCCGAGGCCAGCGAGAGGAGAACGACCGCCATGCGCCGCACGCGCTCCACGGCGATCATCGTAGCGCGTTTCAAGCGCCCTTGCGGGAGCCCCGGGAAAGACCCAGCACCGTGAGGGACTCGGCCGAGCGGTCCATGGTGATGACGTCGCCGATCGTCGAGTCGTAGATCGTGTGGTGACCGTCGAGGAAGATCTTCGCCTCGCGCATCTTGCTCCGCAGCTCGATGCGCCCGCCGTCCGGCGCGAGGCCGACGACCATCTTCAAGGGGACGCCATACGGCGTGTACGGCTCGCGCACGACGTACTGGATGCGCCGCGACGAGAGCGGAAGGACGCGCCCGCCGGCGCTCCTTTGCGCCGCCGTCGAGCCGGCCGCCGGGCCGATCCAGAGCCCGCTCGAGCGCTGCTCCTCCTCGGCGACGAGCTCGCCCTTGGGGCCCAGGACCCGCAAAATGTACTTCGACGTCGCCGCCGGGGACGCGTGGCAGAAGAGCGCCTCGTTGAGGACGCGCGCGTGGAGCGTGCGATCGTCGATGCGCACGCGCATGCGCGCGAGCACCGTGCGCCTGAGCGTGCCGCCGAGCGCGGCGCGAAGCGTCGCGAGGACCGAGCCCTTGCGCGCCGCGCAGAAGAAGCCGACGGAGTGCTCCGGCGCGCTGTTGACGCCGAGCAGCGGCGTGCCCTCGCCGATCTGGTGCGACGCGGAGAGGAGCGTTCCGTCGCCGCCGACCGTCACGATCAGGTCGTACGCGCCGACGATCTGCGAGCGAGGCCCGTCCTGGAACACGCTCTCCGCCCCTACCTCGACCAGCGCCGCGCGGAGCTCGCGCACCGTGGACTCGTGCGCGTCGTGCGAGCCGCGCATGCGCCCGACGGTGACGTCGCCGCGCGAGAGGAGCGACTTGATGCGCGGGTCGCCGTCTTCCTCCACGAGCTTGCTGAAGCTCGTCCGCTTGCAGAGCACGAGGATGCGCGGCGCGCTCACGCCAGCGCCTCGACGAGCCGCCGGAGCGCGAGCTCGGTCTTGGCGTCGCGGAGGCGGCCGGCGCGCGCATGGGCGAGCGCGCCCGCGAGCGGCGTCGCCACGATCGACGCGCCCCGCTCGAGCGCCGAGCCATCTTCGGACGGCACGCCGCGCGCCGCGGGATCGACCTCGACGTGGAAGTAGACGTGCCGCTCGCCGATGATCCCGGGCGCCGGGTACGCGTAGGGGCCGAGCTCGCGGAGCGCGTCCTCGGCGACGGTGAAGCCGAGCTCTTCCGCGAGCTCGCGCGCGCC
>JAYVXL010000514.1:0-5097 GCA_043785185.1 Myxococcales bacterium | reverse complement strand
CCGCGGAGGAGCTCCGCCCGGCTCGTCGGCGCCGCTGCGGGCCGCGTGTAGCCGAGCAAATCCTGGAACGCCGTGGCCGGATCGCTCACCATCGGCGTCGCCTTCCCCGCGCCCAGGTACGAGAACGGCGAGACGACCGAGTTCGGGATGTAGTCGAAGCCGTACACGCGCGAGTCGAAGCGGCCGGGCGCCGCGAGGCGCACCGCGAGCTCTTGATCGATCGTTCGCGCGCCGCCCGTGCAATACGTGCCCGCGCGCTGCATCGCGCGATCGCCGGTGAGCACGTCGGCGAGGCCGATCTGGTGGTTGTTCAGATCGCCGCCCGTGCGCATCACCGCGGCGATGTCAGCGAGCGCGGCGGTGTGCGACAGGCCCTCGACGGCGAGCAGGCGATCGCGGAACGGGTGGAGCGGCCGCAACGTCGGCGAGAAGTCTTCGGGGCGGAGGCCGGTCAGCGCGCGCGTCGCGACGGCGTCGGTCGGGCCGCCGGGCACGGGCATCTTCCACGCCTTCGGCAGGTGCCCGTGCGGCTGCACGTAGAAGACGACGCGCGAAGGCGTGCTCGGGCCGCCGGCGCGCGCGAGGGAGCCCCGGAGCAGCGTCGCGGCCGCGCCGAAGCCGAGGGCCTGCAGGAGCTGCCGACGGCGGAGCGTCATGGCGCCTCCGCGCGCTGCAGGCGGAAGCTCGGCGACGTCGCGACCGCGAGGAGCAGCGCGCGCACGTCGCCGCCGCTCGCGATGAAAGACTTCGCGAGCGCGTCGATCGCGGGCTGCTCGGCCGCCTCCGGCGCGCGGCCGAGCGCGTAGCGGAGGAGGCGCTCGGTCGCGCAGCGGTGCACGACCGCGCTGCCGGCGAGCGCGGCGGAGAGGGCGAGGGCGCCGTCGAACGGGCCGTCGACGTCGGTGCCGAGGACCGCGCCGCGCGCGTCGATCGAGAGGCCGCTCTCGGTCGTGTGAAAGTGGCCCGCCGCGTCGTACGCCTCGAAGCCGAAGCCGAAGCCGTTGAGGCCGGCGTGGCAGCCCTGGCACGCCGCCGGCCGTGTGCGGTCCTCGAAGAGCATGCGGTTGGTCTTGGGGCCGTCGCTCGGCGCGGCCGTCGGCTGCGAGAGGTCGACGCCGGGCGGCGGCGATACGGGCAGCTGGCAAAGCATGCGCAGCTGGATGCCGTTGCCGCGCACGGGGGGCGACGTCGCGCCGCGGTGCGAGAGACCCGCCAGGAACGCCGCGCGCGTGAGCAGCCCCGCGCGCTCGCCGGCCGGCAGCTCGGTCTCCGTCCACGCGCCCGCCTGCGACGGCGCTCCCACGCCGTAGACGCGCGCCATCTCGGGGTCGATCCACGCGCGGCGGCTCGTCAGCAGATCCCGGAGCGTGCCCCCTCCGGCGAGCACGTTCTCGACGAAGAGCTGCGACTCTTTCGCGGCGGACGCTTGCGTCGCGGCCGTCCACGCCGGGTCGACGGCGGCCGTGCGCTGCGTGTGCTCGTCCTGGAGGATGCGATCGAGGCCGAGCCACTGCCGGTGAAAGCCCCAGGCCGTTCGCCGCGCGCGCGGGTCCTGCAGCATTCGATCGACCTGAGCGCGCACTTGCCCGTCCGTCCGCAGCGCGCCGCGCTCGGCGGCGTCGAGGAGCGCGTCGTCGGGCGTGCTCTCCCACAAGAAGAAGGAGAGGCGGCTCGCGAGCGCGAAGGGCTCGACGGGGACGACGCTCCCGACGGCGGCCCCGCGCGGCACGGGCTCGGCGCGGTAGAGGAACTGCGGCGACTGGAGCATCGCGCTCAGCGTGAGCTGGACGGCGCCGGTAAAATCGATCGCGCTCCGCCACGCGAGGAAGCGCGTCGACAAGCGCCCGCGCTCGGCCTCCGTCAGCGGGCGCCGGAAGACGCGCCGGCCGATGCGCGCGAGGAAGCCGTCGGCGCACTGCGCGGCGAGCGCGTCGGTCGACCAGTCGAGGCACCCGACGAGCGTGCCGGTGTCGCCGAGGCGCGACGTGAGCGCCTCGGCGTACTGGTTCGCGATCGTCTCGTAGCGCGCGACGCGGACGTCGGAGGCCTGCTGCGCCTCCGCGGCGTTCTCGAAGCCGGCCACCGGCACGTCGCCGGGGAGCGCCGGGAGCTCGAGCTTCTGCTCCGGGAAGAGATCCGCCAGCGTGTTCAGGTACTCGACGTTGCTGAGGCGCCGCAGCGGCGAGGCGCCGATGACCGGCTCGGCGGTGGCGGCGCCCGCGGTCGGCGCCTCGCCGGCGTCGGCGGCGTAGCAGCCGGAAGCCGCGACGACCGCGAGGCCGAAGAGCAGGTCGCGCGGCACCATCGCCCATAGGAAAGCACGTTTCCGGCGATCGGGAAGGGGACGAGTCACGCTTTCAGCGCCGCGCGAGCGTGCGGCCGAGGAGCCACTCGTCGATGTGCCCCAGCACGCGCTGGTCGCGCCGCCCGGAGCTTTTTTGCAGCTCCTCGCGCGCCTCGCCCGCGAGGGCGCGCGCGCGCGCGCGGTCCTGGCCGCTCGCGTCCAGCGCGCGCGCCAGCTGGAACTTCGCTTCGCCGCGCGCCGTGCCCACGCTCGCCGCGACCTTCAGCGCGAGCGCCCGCTCGAGCAGCGGCACGGCGCGCGCGTGCTGCCCGGCGCCGACGAGCGCCTCACCGAGCGCGAGCAGCGGGTAGACGAGCTTCATGTGCGCGGGGCCGAGCGCCTTCTCGCGGATCGCGAGCGCGCGCTCTGCGACGGGGATCGCCTCGGCGAACCGCGCCTGGTTCGACAGCGCGCGCGCGAGGTTGCCGAGGTGGATGGCGACGCCGGGGTTCTCCGCGCCGAGCGCGGCCTCGACGACCAACACGGCGCGCCGGTGGTTCGCCTCGGCTTGCGCGTAGTCGCCCGCGTCGTCCATCGCCGACCCGAGCTGCCCCACGACGAGCGCAGTGTCCGGGCTGCTCGGCCCGAGCTCCTTCTCCGCGACGCCCAGCGCCCGGACGTACGCGCCGCGGGCGCGCGCGTCGTCGTGCACGCGGGTGTACGAGAGGCCGATGTTCGCGAGCGGGACGTACGCGTGCACGCAGTCCTTGCCGTGGACGTGCTCGTGCGCCGCGAGCTGGCGCTCGAACGCGGCGCGCGCCTCCTCGGGCTTGTCCTCGTCGAGCAGGAGCGAGCCGATGACGCCCTCGAGCGTCGCCTGCAGCTCGACGTCGGAGGGGACGCGTCGCGCGGCGGCGAGCGCTTGCGCGCGCAGGTTGCCGACGCCCTCGGTCTTCTTCGACGCGTACGCGACGCCGTAGAGGAGCGACGCCCACGCCCACGCGCGGTCGCGATCGTCGCCGGCGCCGTCGGCCAGGTACGCCGCGCGGTACAGCGTCTTCTCCGAGGCCTCGAGCTCGCCGTTGCTGCGCTGGAGCCAGCCGATTTCGACCAAGGCCTCCGCCTCGAGCGGCGCGAACCCGAGCCCGGCCGCGTCGCCGGCCACGCGTCCTGCGAGCACGAGCGCCTCCGCGTAGCTGCCGACGTTCTGCAGACCGCGGACGCGCCCGAGCTCCGCTTCGAGCGCGCGCACGCGCTCGCGCTGCGCGGGCGGCGGCTCCGGGAGCGCCCGAAGCGCGCGCGCGTCGGCGCAGCCTTGGAGCGAGCGGAGCGACTGCGCGGTCTCGAGCGCGCCGCGGACGACTTGCGCGTCGGCGCCCTTTAGCGACGCGGTGACGCTCTTCAGCTCCTCGCGGCGCTCGGCGAGGCACGCCATGCGCAAATCGAGCAGGTCCTCCGACTGCTCACCGCGCACGCGCGTCGCCTCGCACGCGTCCGTGTGCATCGTCGTCCACGCGCGCGCGTAGCCGTCGATCGTTTGCGCGACGCCGCGCCATGCGTCGGCCGCATACGGCTTGCCGGTCGCGGCGAACTTCGCCGAGACGTCTGCCCTCACCGCGTCGTCCCAGACGCCGACCATCTGGGCCGGCGCGCCGGCGCACATGCGACGCGCGTTCACCCGCGCCTGCGTGTAGCCGACCGCGCTCGTCGCCGTCACGGACGCGACGATGCCCGCGGCCACGAGCCACCTCCGGCGGCGCACCGCCGGATCGCGCCCGAGCTCTTCGAGCAGCGCGTCCATCGATGGGAAGCGCGCCGCCCGATCGGCTGCGAGGCCGCGCCGCACGATCCGCTGGAGCCACACCGGCGCGTCGCGCGCCGTCAGCGGACGAGCTGCGCCGCGCTCGACCGCGCGGCGCAGCTCGTCCCACGTGTCGCCCGCGAACGGCAGCTCGCCGGCGAGCGCCTCGTGAAGCGCCGCCGAGAACGCGAACTGATCGCTGCGCGCGTCGGCGCGGCCGCGGTGCTGCTCCGGCGCCATGTACACGGGCGTCCCCATCAGGACGCCCGAGCGCGTCATCGTCGCGGCGAGCGCAAAGGCCGGCGTGCGCGGCTCGGTCGTCGTCTCGAGGTCGACGACGTCGGCTTCGGCGACGGGCCGCGCGAGGCCGAAGTCGGTCACGCACACGCGGCCGTCGTTGCCGAGCAGCACGTTTTCCGGCTTGAAGTCCCGATGCACGAGGCCCACCGCGTGCGCGGCGGCGAGGCCGCGCCCCGCTTCGATGAACTTCGCGACGACTGCGCGCCAAGGCCGCCGCTCGCGCTCGAGCCATGCGCGGAGCGTCTCGCCGGGCACGAGCGCCATCGCCAGGACGAGGTGCCCTTCGTGGATCAGCAGATCGTAGACCGTCACTGCGTTCGGATGCGCGAGCTGCGCCATGCTGCGCGCCTCGCGGAGGAGGCGGCTCTGCGCGTCGTCGCCGCCGCCGAAGCCATCGTGCAGGCGCTTGAGCGCGACGTCGCGGCCGAGCTCGTGATCGCGCGCGAGGTAGACGGTGCCCATCCCGCCTTCGCCGATCTTCTCGTTGACGACGTAGCGCCCGATCCGCGTGCCCGGCGGGAGGCCGCCCGGATTGGTCGGCTCGTCGCCGCTCACCCAGTCACGGGAGGCCGTGCCGGTCTTGTCGAGGGCGGGCGTCGCCACGGGGTGGGTGCTAAATGGACGAGCATGATTCTCGTCCCTCGAACCATGGTCATCCATTTAGCTTCCGTCCTGGTTGGCTCCGCCCCCCGCCACTTCGTGTCGGGCCCCC
>JAYVXL010000513.1:0-5110 GCA_043785185.1 Myxococcales bacterium | reverse complement strand
TTGACCGTCGAGGACGAGGTCACGGAGCGACGAGGCGGCCGACCGAGACGATCCCGGGGTCGAGGCGGTCAGTCGTGCTTGTCGCGCGCGTGCGACTTGCCGTGCGCCTTCTGGTCCTCATGGTGCTTGGCCTGGAGCGAGCGCTTGGGGTCGCTCACCTGGCCGATCGGCGCGAGGGCGATCTCGAGCGTGTCGCCGTGCGCGCGGACCTGGTAGTTCGGCACGCCGTCCTTGAACGCCACGGTGAGCTCGGCGCCGTTCGCGTCGTTCGAGACGTGGATGGACGCGATGCGGCTGTCGCGGGCGGCGAGCGGGCCCGCCGCCTCGAGCGAGCGGCGGCCGGGAATGACGACGGTGAAGCCCGTCGGCTGCGACGCGCCCTCGAGCTTCTCGACCGCGCCGTCCATTTTGAGGTGCAGCGTGTTGCCGTGCGCGACCGGGCCGTTGCCGAACGGCTGGACCTTGTGCCTCACCTTGGCCTCTTTGTCGTCCTTGGCCGACGGCGAGAGGCTCATCGGATCGGTCGGCGTGGCCGGCGACGTGAGCGTCGGCGCGAGCGGCTCGGGCGCGGGCGCGCCGATCGCCGCGGGCGCGCCGGCGGTGGTCTCCGGCGGCGGCGCGCTCGCGAGCGGCGCTTGCGGCGCGGGCTTCTTGAGGGCCACGAAGGCGAGCAGCACGGCGACGGCCGCAGCTCCCCCGACGATGGCGCGACGCTTGGTCAGCGAGAGCGTCTTCGGCGCCTCCTCTCCTTTGAGCGCCCCGAGCTCCGGCTCGCTCCGGACGACTTTGCGCCCCGAGGCGTGCAGCGCTCCGCCGGGGGGCGGCGCCGTCATGCGCCGAAGGGGGATCGCCACGTCGTCCTTGGTGCCGCCGCGACGCTTGGCCGCGAGCAGCGCCATCGTCACCTTCGCCCGCGTCATCATCGCGGCCATCGCAGGGCCGACCTTCGCCGCGCCGCGCGCGATGGCGCCGCGCATCTTGCCGGAGGCGTCCTCGATGGAGGGATCGCTCTCCGCGGTCGCCTGCGGAGACGCCGCGGCCGCGCGGGCCTCCGGGGGCTGCGGGCCCGCGGCGTCGGCCGGCGCGCTCTCCTCGGGCGCGCCCTCATGCGCGTGGGCGTGCGCGTGCGCGGGCATGCCCGCGTCGTCTTCGGCGAGGTCGCCCTCGTCGTCGCCCTGGGCATTTTCGGGCACGTGCATGGGCGCCGCGCCTGCGTGCGCCGGCCCGCCGTCGTAGGCGTGGTCCTCCGCGCGCCCGTCCGCCTCCTCTTGGTGGAGCGTGTGGGCGGGGACGTCGTCGTAGCGCAGCGTCACGATGAGCTGCGGCACGCGCGTCTCGGGATCGATCTCGACATCGACGCGATCGATGCACGCGGGTCGCTTGGTGCCGGACTGCGCGTCCTCGAGCTCGAGCTGCTTGCCGACCTGCAGGAATCCGAGCTCGCTGAACGCGGTGACCTCGGTGCCGCTCGACATCTTCACGCGCGCGCGCATCGGGGACGCGAGCCCGTCGATGTGGAGGCGGACGCGCGAGCCGGTCGGCTGCGGCGAAGGCGGACCGCCGAGGCCTAGGATACGGCCGAGCGCGGCGACGGCCTCGCCGTCCAAGCCCGTGAAGCGGGCGCCGAACTCTCCGCCCTTGCCCTCCTCTTGCTTCCACGTGACCTCGCCTTGCGCGGTCACCTGACGGCCGGGGCCCGCGTCGAAGCGGAACACGAGAGGCTGCCCGACCTCCGGGAGGTACGCGGTCCGGAGGTGCAGCCCCTCCTCCGAGATGTCGATGGCCTGGGCCTCGAACGAGGGCCCGAGCTCGCCGCCCACCTCGACCAACGCATCGAACGGCACGCGTGTCGTTCCGGGAGCGCGACGATCACCCTGCTGGCTCATACGGTCATCCTCCGCCTTCTCGCATAAGACGAGCGCGCGGGTCGGGCCAACTTTCGCTCGGCGCCCGCGGCGCGCGGCCGAAACTTTTCGCGCCCTGCGCGGCTTTTTTGGGCGATGCTCCGGGGTGCAATCGTGCAGCGTCTCCGCGCGTTTCGGCTTCGTGCTCGCAGTGGCCGCGGAGGCTCCGCGCTCGCCTTCGTGTTCGCTGTGGCCGCCGGCTGCGCCGCCGCGGGCCTGCGGCGGCCGAGCTCCTTTTCGGACAAGGCCCTGGATCAGGCCCTCGGCGACGCGCCCGATCTCGCCGTGACGGTGCACCTGGCGCGGGCGATGCGCGATCCGCTCTACGGGCCCATCTTGCGCTGCGCGATCACGCACGCGGCGGGCGCGGGCGCGGCCGCCGATCTCGCCGCGCGGGCCGAGTCGGTGGACGTGTGGGCGAAGGACGACGCACGGGCCCTCGAAGAGGACAGCATGCTCGTCGTCGCGCGGCAGGTGCAGGGCGGCTTTTCCCCGGCCGCGTACCGGCAGGACGACGGTCGCGGCGAGTGGGCGGCGGGGCGGACGCTGCGCTCGGGCGCCGTCGAGCACGCGCCGCTCGCGAGCGGCCACGGAACCTGGCTCTTCGCGCTTCCCGACGGCACGTACGTGCTCGCGCGCGGCCGCGCCGTAGACGCGGCGCGCGCGCACTTCGCCTCGGTCGCCGCCGCGCCCGCGCCGCTCGAGGCGGACGCCGACAAAGGCGCGCTCGGGAGCGCGTGGGCCACGGGTCCGCTGGTTGCGCGCCTCGGCGGCGATCTCGGCCGCGAGATCGACGGCGTGGAGACCGCGGCGTTCACGTTGGCGCCGGGGCCCGACGGCGATCTCTCGGTGCGCCTGCAGATGGACGGCGAGCGACGGGCGGTGGCCGTCGACCAGCGCCTGCGCGACTGGGGCGTGCGCGACGTTTGCCCGATGTGCCGCGCGCTCGCGCGCTTCGTCAAGGTGGAGCGGGCGGGCGCGCTCGTGCGCGTGGCGCTGCGCGCGCCGGGCGCCGAGCTCGACGACGCCCGCGCCGCGGCGTGCTCCGCCGGCCGACGCCCCGAGCACGTCGCGACGCCGCTCCCCGCCGACCCTGGCCAGCCGCCGCTCCTCCCGCCCCGCGTCGCGTTCGTCGCCGGCAAGGACGTGCCGTTCGCGTGGATCCCGCTCGAGCAAAAGCCAAAGGTGGCGTCCGCCGCCACCGCCGCGCCGCCGGCGGGCGAGCCGACGCTCGCGCTCGGCATGTTCGACGAGCGCGGCAAGCTCCTCCGCCGCCTCGACGCGGCGGGCGCCGCGTGGCGCGTGCAAGGCGACAACGCGCTGCCGATGGAGCTCGAGCACGTAGTCGTCGGCGGGCGGGTCGTCGTGCAAGACACCACGTACGTCACGCACGACGACCAGGCGCTGTGGATCTTCGACGCGGCGAACGGCAAACGAACGGGCGGCGTGGTCGTGCAGGCGCGCGGGCGACTCTGCGCGTCGCCGACCGAGCCGCTCGTGTTCGTCGAGGACGACGACGTCGCGCGCCTCACGTTGGTCCACGCCGACACCGGCGCGTTCGAGAAGGGCCCGCGACCTTCGTGGTGCCCGGCGCGGCCCAAGACCGGCCCGTGCGCGCAGCCGGCGACCGTCGCGTCCTGCCAGAACGGCGAGGGCGCGCCCCCGGTCGCCGAGCTCGCGCCGTACTACGCCCTGGCGAGCGGTGACGACGCCGTCGTGCTCGGCGAGCGCGCCGCGGGCGGTCGCCACGTCGCGATGGTCGCCGGCTACGACGCGAGCCGTCACGCCGTCCGCTGGTCCCGCATCCTGCCGCTCGCGAGCAAGGACGTGGCCGACGAAGGCTCGCCGCGCCTCGCGGACATCGCGTACGGCACGCTCCTCGTCGAGTACGACGAGTGGCACGGCAAGTGGAAGCTCCTCGCGCTCGACGTGAAGACGGGCCGGACGAAATGGGAGACCGCGCTCCGCGGCCCGTCCTACTTCGGCATCTCCCCTACCCGCGTCTGGCTCACCGACGTCGAGCACCACCCCGGCGAAAAACCCGAGCTCACCACCACAGTCCACGCCTTCGACATCGACACGGGCGCCCCGTCGCCCTGACTCTCGCCCCCGTCGTGCTCTTTGCTCCCGCCGTCGTGCCCCGCACGACTCGCCGCAGGCGACGGGGGGAGGCCTCCACCACTCCGTGGTGGAGGGGGCGTCAGCCCCACACAAACAAAGGCGTTCCTCTTTGAATCGCCCGTGGCGATTCAAAGAGGAATATTTGCGTGCTTCTTGGGCGGATTCGTATCGCGCTTGTCTTTGAGCAGCTCGAGCGACCGGTGGAGGCGCGCGCGGAGCATGCGCGGGTAAATCACCTCGTCGACGAAGCCGAGCTCCGCGGCCTTGTACGGGTTGGCGAAGCGCTCCTTGTACTCTGCAACGAACTCCGCCTTCGTCGCGACCGGGTCTTTTGCCTTGGCGATCTCGCCCCGGCGCACGATGTTGACGGCGCCTTCGGGACCCATGACCGCGATTTCGGCGGTCGGAAACGCGAGGTTCACGTCGGCGCGGATGTGCTTGCTCGCCATGACGTCGTACGCGCCGCCGTACGCCTTGCGCAGGATGACGGTGACCTTCGGGACCGTCGCCTCGGCGAACGCGAAGAGCAGCTTCGCGCCGTGCTTGATGATGCCGCCGTACTCCTGCTCGGTGCCGGGCAAGAAGCCGGGGACGTCCACGAACGTCACGAGCGGGATGTTGAAGCAGTCGCAGAAGCGCACGAACCGCGCGGCCTTCATCGACGCGTTGATGTCGAGGACGCCGGCGAGCACCTGCGGCTGGTTGGCGACCACGCCGACCGCGCGGCCGCCGATGCGCGCAAAGCCGGTGACGATGTTCGCCGCGTAAGCCTCGGCGATCTCGAAGAGGTGCCCGTCGTCCACGACGGCGACGATGACCTCCTTCACGTCGTACGGCTTGTTCGACTCGACGGGGATCATCGTGTCGAGCGCCGGCACCTCGCGCATCGCCGGGTCCTGGGTCGGGCGGAACGGCGGGTCCTCCCGGTTGTTGGACGGCATGAACGAGAGCAGCTGCCGCACCTGCGCGATGCACGTCTTGTCGTCGGGCGACGTCAGGTGGCACACGCCGCTCTTGCTCGCGTGCGTGGCGGCGCCGCCGAGGTCCTCCTTGGTCACCTCCTCGTGCGTCACCGCTTTGATGAC
>JAYVXL010000512.1:0-5113 GCA_043785185.1 Myxococcales bacterium | reverse complement strand
GCAAGAAGGTTGAACCAACGTCCGCAGAAGATGGCGGAGCTTGGGATCCCGCCTCTCAGTGTTGAACGAGGCTCCCCATCATCGTGTCGAACTCGGCGCGCGCCGCGAGGACGGTCTTCGCGGGACCGGTGAGCTTGAAGAAGTGGGGCATCCCCGCCGTCGCGACGATCGCGCCGAGCAGCGCCCAGCCCGTCCCGGCATCTTTGCCCATGCCGCCTTCGAACCTCCCCTGGACCTCGACGATCGTGACGGCGAGCGCGCCGACGTTGCGCGTGCTGCGCTTCGCCGTCTTCTGCGATGCGGCGTCGAATTGGCCAACCCATCTGTCCGCGTTGGCTTCGACCGAGCCACCCGCCTGGGTGATCGACAGGTCCGCGTCCTCGGTGTCACCGGGCGCGCGCGGCACGCGGTAGGTGGCGAGGCGCATCGAGTTGGCGTTCGGAACGAGCACCCACCGTGCAGGCGCCTTGTACTCGAGCGCGGACTCCTGCGCGGTGGGCGGAGTCAGCGGCGAGGCGGAGGGATCCTTCGAGTCGACGGGCGGGTGCCCGGCGGGCAACGGCTGCTGCGCGTTAAGGGGGCCCGGGCCGGCCGTGGGCGCGTGGCCCGGCGGCAGCGGCGGGTCGTCATCGGCGACCGCCATCGCCGCGGACGGCGGACGGGGCGGCGGAGACGAGGGCGTGGCGTCACCCGTCGCCGGCGACATCGATCGACCGGCGGCGAACGCGGCGGCGGACGCGACGGCGACGATCACGAGAATCGAAGGGAGGCTCAGGCGGACGTTGGTCATGAACTCCTCGCATCCTATATCGTCACTTGGACCCGACCGGGGAAAGAGCGGGTCTCGTCGTGTTCAGGCCCGCAAGGAATTGCATCTCACGCGTGTAGCTGTCGCCCGGGTAGAGTTCGAGTGAGTAAGCTTTGGTCCGTCAAGTGAGTGTGGTGCGGCGTCCGAGCCTGTATGCTCCCTTCCGCGCATGATTCGGCGCCCGCAGACCATCCTCGCGCTCCTCACGGCGCTGAACCTCCTCAATTACCTCGATCGCCTCGTGGTGTCGGCGGTGCTGCCGAAGGTCCGCGACGAGCTGCACTTGTCGAACTTCGTGGCCGGCTCGCTCGCGACGGTCTTCCTCCTCGGCTACTTCGCGACGAGCCCGCTCTTCGGCGCGCTCGCCGACAAGGGCGCGCGCAAGGGGCTCATCGCCCTCGGCGTGGCGGTGTGGAGCGTCGCGACGTTCGCGTCCGGCCTCGCGGCGGGCGCCGCGTCGCTCGTGGGCGCGCGCGCGATGGTCGGCGTCGGCGAGGCGAGCTACGCGACCCTCGCGCCGACGATCATCGACGACGCGGCGCCGCCGGAGCGCAAGGGCCGCTGGCTCGCGGTCTTCTACGTCGCGATGCCGATCGGCGGCGCGCTCGGCTACCTCGTCGGCGGCTTCGTCGAGAAGCACTGGGGCTGGCGCCACGCGTTCTACGTCGCCGGCGGTCCGGGCATCGTGCTGGCCGCCGTCTGCCTCCTCATCCAAGAGCCGGTCCGCAAGAAGCTCGCCGAGAAGGCCGACGTCCTCGGCAACGCGTCGAAGCTGTGGGCCGTGCGTCTCTACCGGCGAGGCGTCCTCGGCTACTGCGCCTACACGTTCGCGATCGGCGGCTTCTCGTTCTGGGCGCCGACGTTCCTCCACGACCGCTACGGCCTGGATCTCGCGACCGCGAACTTCCGGTTCGGCCTCATCACTGTGCTCGGCGGCGCGATCGGCACCGCCCTCGGCGGCACGTGGGCCGATCGCGCCGTGCGGCGCGGCGGCGCGCTCGACGACGCCTCGGTCGCGCGCGCCAACCTCCGCGTCTGCGCGATCGGCTCGGTCGTCGGCGCGCCGCTCACCTTTGCGTGCTTCCTCGCGCCGAGCGCGAACGTGTTCTTCGGCCTGGTGCTGTTCGCCGAGATCGCGCTCTTCCTCAGCACCTCCCCGATCAACTCCGTCATCCTCCGCGCCTCGCCGCCCGAGATCCGCGCGAGCGCGATGGCGCTCAGCATCTTCGCGATCCACTTGCTCGGCGATCTCTGGTCGCCGCCGCTCATCGGCCTGCTCGCCGATCACTTCCCGATCGCTGCGGCGATGATGTCGGTTCCTGTCGCCATCGGCGTTTCGGCCGTTCTGTGGCGGGCGCCGAGGGAGGCGGCTACCCTGTGACGATGGCCCGTCCTTTTCTCTTCGCCTCGCTCGTCACGACCCTGACCGCCCTCGCCCTTGGCCCCGCCGCGTGCAGCGGCACGGACGCGACCATCGGCGCCGACGGCACCGACGCGAGCTCCGGTTCGTCCGGCAGCTCGGGCAGCTCCGGAACGTCCGGCACCTCCGGAACCTCGGGCGCGTCCGGAAGCACCTCCGGCGGGTCTGGAAGCACCTCGGGCGGGTCCGGAAGCACTTCGGGCGGGTCCGGAAGCACCTCGGGCGCGCCCGGCGACGCAGGCAAGGGCGACGCGGCGAGGGACTCGGCGCCCCCGGTCGACACCGGCGCGGACGCGGTCGCCGACGCGACGCCGGCCGACGACGGAGGCGGCGTCGTGAACGGCTGCACGAGCTTCGTCGATCGCACGAACGGCGGGCAGGTGCAGCGGACGATGACGTTCCCGGTCGGCGCCCCGGGCAGCTTCCAGTACTCGATCCCGTGCATCAAGGTCCGCGCCGGGCAGGCCGTGCAGTGGGACGGCGCCTTCGCCAGTCACCCGCTCGACGCGTTCGGCGGCAGCACACCGACGCCGATCACGTTCACGAACACTGGCGTGACCCAGCAGTTCACGTTCCCTACTGCCGGCACCTACGGCTTCCACTGCCAGGTGCACGCGAGCATGGTCGGCGCGGTCCTCGTCGTGAACTGACGGCGCGCGATGAGGTCCTCCGCGCGCGTCACCCTCGCGCTCGCGGCCGCCGGCGCCGCGGCCGCGGTCGTCGGCTGCGGGACCGCCGCCGGCGGCTCCCCTGCCCTCGACGCGGGCGCTGACGCGACGCTCGACGCGGCCGCGCCCGACGGCTCCGACGCCGGGCCCGACGTGGTGCCCCGCCTGGGCCGCACGCTCGCCCTCGACATCAACTCCGCGGAGGACGGCAACTACCTGACCGCGCTCGGCATCGCGCGCGACGCCGGCGTTCAGGCCATCAACCTCACGATCGACTGGAGCTCGGTCGAGTCGCCGCGGCAAGGGGACGGTGACGGCGGCGCCGGGGACGCGGGGGACGGCGGCGACGCAGGCGTCACGTACTTCAACCCGAACCTCCACATCGCCAACCTCGTCTTCGCCGGGGCTCCGCAGGTCTCGTTCGCGTTCCGCGCGGTCGACACCGTCGGCCCTGCGTTTCCCAGCGATCTGCAGGGACGAAGCTTCGACGATCCCTCCGTGGTGGCCCGCTACAACGCGGCGCAGGATTACGTCTTCGGGCAGATCCCCGACGTCGTCTTGTCGATGTACGTCGTCGGCAACGAGCTCGACCTCGGGCTGGGCGCCGACCCGGCGAGGTGGACGGCGTACGCGGCGTTCTTCGCGGGCGCCGCCGCCCACGCCCACGCGCTGCGCGCCGGCGTGAAGGTCGGGAGCGTCGTCACGCTCGCCGGCGCGCTCGCCCACCCGGACCTCGTGCGCGCGACGCTCGTCGGCGCCGACTTCCTCGGCGTCACGTACTACCCCCTCCTGACCGACCTCTCCGTCCGCCCCCCGTCGGTCGTCCGCGCCGACGTCGACGCCCTCGTCGCCCTCTACCCGAGCACGCCGATCTTCGTCCGCGAGGCCGGTTACCCGTCGAGCCCGACGAGCGGCAGCTCGCCGGCGATGCAGGCCGCGTTCGTCGGCGAGCTCTTCCGTGCTTGGGACGCGCACGCCGACCGGATGCCGCTCGTCACGTTCTTCACGATGAACGAGTACGGTCCGGCCGCCCTGACCGAGCTCGCGAAGTACTACGGCACGTCCGACCCCCGATTTCTCGGCTACCTGGGGAGCCTCGGGCTTCGGACGTACGCGCCCGGGAGCGGGACCAACAAGCCCGCGTGGGACGCGCTCGTCCGGGGCGCGCGGGCGCGCGGCTGGTAGGCCTTACCCGCGCGGATCTCCTAAGGATCCGTGGTTGACCCCGGGGGGCCGGTCGCGGTACGAGAGTCCGCCGCTTGCTCCTTCCCCCTCCTCGCTCACGGCCGCTCGCTTGATGCGCCTTCCCATGAAACGCGCCACGAAATGCGCCTTTGTCAGGTGCCTCGCGGTGCTCGCGGCGATGCTCGTGGCGAGCGCGGTCGCGCTGTGGCCGGCGCGCGCGTGGGCGCAGGCGCTGGACGCGGGGGCGCCGGACGCGACGACCCTCGACGGCGGCGGCGTCGACGCGCGCACCGCACCCCCGCTCACCGCGCCGCCCCGCAGCACGCTCGACGAGCCGGGCACCGGCGACGCGGGCGTCCCCGGAAATGCGATGGACGCCGGCGGCCAGGTGCTCGACACCGCCGCCGCCGCGGGGGCGGCGCAAATTCGCATCCCGCTGACCGACTCCGAGAAGGCCGAAGGCACGCCCATCCTCAAGATCGACATCAGCGGCAACCGCCGTGTCGCGCGTGAGGACATCAACACGTATCTGCGCGAGAAGCCGGGCCAGCTCTTCAAAGGCGACAACCTCACGAGCGACGTCCGCGCGCTCTGGGACTCCGGCTTCTTCGACGACATCGAGGTCGACCTCACGCGCGCCGACCGCGGCGTCACCTTGCGCTTCCTCGTCCGCGAGCGCCCGAACATCAAGGTCGTCGAGTTCGACGGCAACGAGGAGATCGAGGACGACAAGCTGCAGGAGGCGGTGGAGGTCAAGGCCAACACCATCCTCAGCGTTCCGGCGGTGCGCCGCAGCGTCCAGAAGATCAAGGACGCGTACGCCGAGAAGGGCTACTTCCTCGCCGACGTCGAGTTCTCCGTCGAGCCGCAGCGCGACAACGAGGTGCTCGTTCGCTTCAAGATCGTCGAGCACACGCCGGTCACCGTCCGCCGCGTCACGTTCATCGGCAACTACACGGTGCCGGAGCACGAGCTGCGCGAGGTCATGCAGACCGGCCAGGGCTCGTTCTTCTCGTTCGGCTCCGGCGGCCC
>JAYVXL010000511.1:0-5117 GCA_043785185.1 Myxococcales bacterium | reverse complement strand
AAGAGAAGCGACGACAGTAGTCGGGGCGAGAGGATTTGAACCTCCGACTCCTCGGTCCCGAACCGAGTGCGCTACCAGGCTGCGCTACGCCCCGAGAGAAAACGTGGGGTGACTTATGGCGGTCCCTGCCTGAAAGGTCAATCGGTTCCTGCGAGCGCCCGGCGCGAGGCGCTCCTTTCGAGCGAAGGAAGGCGGCGGGCCCACGAAATCCACCGCCGGTCGGCCCGCAGCAGGCGCGGAGCGGAAAAATCCGAG
The DNA here is from genome assembly GCA_043785185.1 of Myxococcales bacterium. Taxonomy (GTDB): domain Bacteria; phylum Myxococcota_A; class Polyangia; order Polyangiales; family Polyangiaceae; genus JANYHK01. Next base: position 4,862 of record JAYVXL010000511.1, on the reverse strand, counting down.
TGAGTGGTTCTTTTTTGTCCACCGTGGTCTCGTCAGATCCAGTGTGGCTAAACTCTCGAAATTCCGTTTCCACCGTTCCAGTAACACTGCAACTCTGTATCTAATCAAAAACTTTCAAAAAAAGCATCGTGCGGGCCTTCCCAACCTCCTCGTGGTGAGTAAAGCCTAACTGTAACCGCTGGCGACTACGCCCCCAGCGGAACAGCCCCTGAAAAATTCCAGGGGCCTCCAAGGAGGACGCCGATGCCCGTCGAGATGCCCGCCGTTCGGATCCTGATCGTCGACGATGACCGCGCGATCTGCGAGTACATGCAGACCCTGCTGGAGCGGGACGGCTTCCAGGTGAAGGCGCTCAGCGACCCCACGTTCGTCGAGGAGGAGCTCCGCACCGGCGGATACCACCTCGTCATCCTCGACCTGATGATGCCGAAGCTGGACGGCATCGAGGTCCTTCGCCGCATCCGCAAGATCGACTCGGACATCGCCGTCGTCATCTTCACCGGCTACCCGAACCTCGAGAGCGCGGTCGCCTCGATGAAGCTCGACGCGGTCGACTACATCAAGAAGCCGTTCAACGTGGACGAGTTCCGTGAAGTGCTCGCGCGCGTCATGCGCAAGAAGGGCCTCGCGCGCACGCCGGAAGAGCAGCTCCACCGCGTCATCGGCGACACGATCCGCAACCTGCGCAAGGAGAAGGACCTCACCTTGAAGCAGATGAGCCGAAGGACCGGCCTCAGCGTGTCGCTGCTTTCGCAGATCGAGCGCGCCGAGTCGAGCGCGTCGATCTCGTCGCTTTACAAGATCGCCATCGCGCTCGAGTCGCGCATCCAGGATTTGTTCGGCGAGTACTGACCGTGCTGCGGCCTGACTAGCCCGAGACGAGACAGAGACGCCAAAGGCGCGGGCGGGGCGAGGTCGCGTGGTATTTTGCGCTCCCCCATGCGCTTTCCCATGCGTGCCCTTCGCGTCGCCAGCATCGTCACCGGACTCGGCGTCGTCCTCACCCTCGTCCACTCCGACCGCGCGCGCGCCGCGTGGCCCCCGAAGCCCGGCGACGACCTGACGAACCCGTCGAGCTGGCCGAACGATCCTGGTTACAAGGATCGCTGGAACTACTTCTCGTACTTGCCCAAGCAGAGCCCCGGCACTGCGCCGTACCGCGCGGCAGATCTGAAGCTGGGCGCTTCGGGCATGAGCATCGACAAGGCGTGGACGCAAACGATCGGCCGTGACGACACCGTCATCGCCGAGATCGACTGCGGCATCGAGTGGGAGAGCGACGAGCTCGCCAACAAGGCGTGGCTCAACGCAAAGGAGCTCGCGGGCACGAAAAGGCCGCGCGATAAAGCGGGCGCGACGTGCGGCGGCGCGGGCGCGCTCGCCGGCTACGACTGCGACGGCAACGGCGTCTTCAACGTCGCCGACTACCGCGACGACCCGCGCGTCGCGCCGCCGGTCGTCGGCGACAAGTGCTTCACCGACGGCGATCGCACCAAAAAAGGCCCCGATCGCATCGCGGGCGATCTGAACCGAAACTGCATCCTCGACCCCGGCGATCTCATCGAGCTCTTCTCCGACGGCAAGGACGACGACGGCAACGGCTACGTCGACGACATCAGCGGCTGGGACTTCTTCAAGAACGACAACAACGCGTACGACGACACGCGCTACGGCCACGGCACGGGCGAGGCGAAAGACAGCAGCGCCGAGGGGAACAACGGCAAGGACGGCATCGGCGTGTGCCCGCTGTGCCGGTTCATTCCGCTGCGCGTCGGCGACAGCTACGTCGCCGACTCGAACGCGTACGGCAAGGCCGTCATCTACGGCGTCGACAATGGCGTAAAGGTCATCCAAGAGGCGCTCGGCGCGATCAACCAGACGCCGCTGTCGCGCGCGGCGATGGACTACGCCTATTCGAAGGGCGTCATCGTCGTCGCGAGCATGGCGGACGAGGACGCGCGCCACCACAACTTCCCGGGCCTCGCCAACCACACGATGCCGGTCCACACGATCCGCTTCGACGGACCGGACATGTTCACGTCGTCGACGTTCATCTCGTTCGACACGTGCTCGAACTACGGCGGTCAGCTCGCGCTGTCGGTGTCGGGGACATCGTGCTCGAGCGAGGCGACCGGACGCGGGGCGGGCCTGGCGGGGCTCGTGTACTCGATGGCGGCGTCGATGAGCCCGCCCGTGAAGCTCTCGGCCGAGGAGGTCATCCAGCTCCTCAAGATGAACGCCGACGACATCGACGTGCCCGAGTCGAGGAGCGCGGACCCGGAGGTGCGCGGCGGCCTCTTCGAGAGCAAGCCGGGCTGGGACCAGCGCTTCGCGTACGGGCGGGCGAACATCTACACGACGCTGAGCGCGCTCAAGAGCGGCCTGGTCCCGCCGGAGGTCGACATCACGGCGCCCGCGTGGTTCGAGCCCATTTACGCCGATCGCGGGCCCGCGCAGATCGCGATCGTCGGCCGCATCGCCGCGGCCCGCGCGGCGTCGTACGACTACAAGGTCGAGTGGGGCGCCGGCGTCGAGCCCGACGAGGACGCGTGGAAGCCGCTCATCGCACCAGTGTCGAACGTGCCGGGCGCGCAGGTGATCGGCGGCGGCGGCGCGGCGCTGGCGATGCTGGACCCCAAGCAGATCGACACCGCGCACGTCCGCGATCCGGACTCGATGCACGGCGAGAACGATCGCACGATCACCGTTCGCGTCCGCGCCATCGCGCACTACGCGGGCGGCGACGTCATGGGCGAGGCGCGCCGCGTCGTCTCGATCACCAACCAGAAGAACGGCGCGGACGACGATCTGTTGCCCGGCTTCCCCATCAAGCTGGGGGGCAGCGGTGAGCCCAGCCCCAAGCTCGCCGACGTCGACGGCGACGGCGTGCGCGACATCATCGTGCTCAGCACCGACGGTCTGCTGCACGTGTGGTCGCTGAAGACGGGCCTTCCCGTCGAGGTCTCTGGCTTCCCGTATGGCACGCTGGCCGACGAGGGCCTCGACAAGAACGGGGAACCCGGCGCGGCCTCGTACCTGGGCTCGCCTGCGTACGCGAGCGGCGCGATCGACCCGAGCGCCGCGCGCGAGGCGGCCGTTGGTTCGCCGGCGATCGGCGACGTCGACGGCGACGGCCAAGCGGACATCGTCTTCACCACGTGGGTCGGCACGATGTACGCCGTCGACCGCCGCGGGCGCTCGCTCCCAGGCTTCCCGCACCGCCTGCCGACCGTCGTCTCGTGCCCGCTCGACACCGCCAAGCCGAAGCCGCCGGGCGCGTGCGCCGACACGAAGCACAACTTCGCGCGCGGCGCGTTCGCAGCGCCGGTGCTCGTCGACTTCGACGGCGACAAGAAGCTCGAGATCGTGCAGGCCGCGTTCGACGGCCAGGTCCACATCCTTCACGGCGACGCGACGCCGCTCGACGGCTGGCCGGTGCTCGTCCACGCGCCAAAGGCGGCGAAGTACAACCGCATCATGAGCACGCCGACGGTGACCGACTTCAACAAAGACGGCATCCCCGACGTGGCGACCGGCTCGAACGAGACGCTCGGCGGCGGCGACGGCGCGGGTCCTGGCTTCATCATTGACGGGCGCGGCAACAAGACGCCGGGCGGGCCGTACCTGCCGAACTGGCCGCTCGCGATGACGTCGCTCCACCTGTTCCCGACGGTCGGCGAGGGCCTCGGCGCGTCGCCCGCGTCAGGCGACTTCGACGGCGACGGCGTGCCGGAGGTCGTCCTCCAAGGCAACGGCTCCCCTCCCCTCATCGCGAAGGCCGACCCTGGCCCGCAGATCAACTTCGCCGACCCGCCGAACCGCCTACCGGTGCGCGAGGACGGGTCGAAGGGCGTCGAGCCGACGAGCATCTTCGGCGAGCAGTCGAAGGCGACGACGCCGGACACGATGTTCCCGTTTCTGAGCCAGCCGTCGATCGGCGATCTCGACATGGACGGGACGCCCGACGTCATCACGAGCGGTGGGTCGCTCAGCCTCGCCGGCACGATCGCCGGCGGCGGCTACAACCGGCCGTTCCAGAACCTCCTCGCGTTCTGGAGCGGCAAGACGGGCAAGATGCTCCCGGGCTCGCCCGTCGTCATCGAGGACTTCGTCTTCTTCGTGAACCACGCGGTCGCCGACATCACCGGCGACGACTACCCCGAGATGATCCTGGGCACGGCGAGCTACTTCGTGCACGCCGTCGACGCGTGGGGCTGCGAAGCGCGCGGCTGGCCAAAGTTCACCAACGGCTGGCACGTGGCCACGCCGGCGGTCGGCGATGTGAACGGCGACCGTACGCTCGACGTCGTCGCGACGACGCGCGAGGGCTATCTCTTCGCGTGGAAGACGCCCGGCAAAGACGACGGCGTCGTGCAGTGGGAGAGCTTCCACCACGACAACCAGAACACCGGTGACTACGGGAAGAAGCTCACCCAGGGCGTCGCCTCGAAAGCAGGGGTCGCGCCGCACGTCGACTGCAGGCCGCCTGCGCCACGCGCGCCGCCGTCGTACGAGGCGGGCGGCTGCGCGGTGACGGCGCGCGGGGGCTCGAGGGGCGGGGCGCGCGAGACCAGCGACACTAGGACGGGCGGCGGTGGCCTTGCTCTCCTGGCCGGCCTCGCGGCGCTCGCCGGCGCGTTCGTTCGCCGGCGGCGATAAGCCGCTTTACTTTCGGCGCGCGCCTCGCGCATACTCCGCCGCCGTTTCGGGCCGGAGTAGCTCAGTTGGTTAGAGCGGGCGTTTCATACGCGCTAGGTCAGGGGTTCGACTCCCTTCTCCGGCACCCTTGGGGGGCTTTTTTTTCGTCGACGTCGGCGCATGAGTAGCGGAAGCCGCGAAGGTACGCGGCGCTCGGGGGGCGC
>JAYVXL010000510.1:0-5133 GCA_043785185.1 Myxococcales bacterium | reverse complement strand
ATCGCCGGCGTTGGCTTCCTGCACGGCCCAGGCGCCGCCGCGGCGCTCGAGGCGGCGCGCGCCGCGGGCGCGTCGGGGGGCCTCCTCGACGTGACGGGCCTGGGCGGCGCCGTCGTCGTTGCCCCCGCAGAGCGCGCGCGCGACGTCGCCGCCGCGCTCGCCAAGGTCGCGACCCTCGGCGACGACGCGGGCTGGGACGCGCTCCGGCTCGAGCGCGGCGTCCCGCGCTTCGGGGTCGACTTCGACGCGACGATGTACCCGCAAGAAGCGGCGCTCGAGAAGCGCGCCGTCGCCTTCGACAAAGGCTGCTACCTAGGGCAGGAGGTCGTGTGCATGCTCGAGATGCGCGGCCACGTGAAGCGCAAGCTCATGCCGCTCGTGCTCGACGCGGGCGACGTGCCGGCGAAGGGCGCCACCGTCGCCACGCCCGCGGGCGTCGTGGTCGGCGAGATCACGAGCGCCGCCATGAGCCCGACGCTCGGCGCGCCGGTCGCGCTCGCGATGATCAAGTACGGGCACGCCAGAGCGGGCGAGGTCTTCGCCCTCGGCGCGCGCGCGGCGAAGATCGCCGAGCCGCCGGCGTGAGTCTTCGGCCGCGGGGCTGCTGACTTGGTGGACGGCGGCCTCCTGCGTGATGAAGAAGCTGCCCCCAAGGGACGCAAGCCCCCGTCGCCGAACAGGGTCAGGGTCAGATGTCAGAGCTTGCGCGCGAGCTTGTAGCTCTTCTTGCCGTCCTCGTCGCCCAGCGGCGTGACCTTTAGCATCTCGAGCGCGATCTCCTTGATGCGGCCGTCGCGGTGCATCTTGAGGTAGAGGCGGTCGTCTTCGCTCTTGATGACGTCGCATTTCCCGAACGCGAAGTGGTCGACGAGCGAGCCGATCTCGGGGACGAGCGACGACTCCTCGTCCTTTTGCACGCGCACCGGCTTCGGCGGGACGACGGCGCCGCCGGGCGTGACGATCGAGACGGCCGGCATCTTCGGCGGGCTGCCCGCGCTCGCGGCGATCGCGTCGTTCCACGCGGGGGGCGGCGGCGTCGTCGCGACCAGCTCGGGGCGTGGGTCTTTGCGGCGCGCGGGCGCGTCCGCCAGCGCCGCCTTGGCGGCGTCGGCCTCGCCGAGGAGCCAGACGTTGGCGGCGGCGTCGAGCGCGCGCGGCACCGCGAGCTCGTCGAGCGCCGTCACGAGCAGCTCGAGGCCGACGACGCGCGCGCTCACGAGCTCGCCCGCGAGCGTCTCCATGCCGCGCTCGGTCTCGCGCGCGACGACCGCACGCAAGCCGAGCGAGACGTCCCCGCCCGCGAGCCCCACGCTCCCCTCGAGCGCGATGACGTGCACCGGGCCCGCGAAGACGCGCGCGGGCGCGAGGCGACCGTCGCCGTACGCGCGCAGCGTCACGTCGCGGAGGACGCCGCTGCCGCGGACGAAGCCGCAGGTGACGGCCTGATCGCGGAGCTCGGCGACGAGCGCGTCGGGCAGCGCGTCGCCTGGCTCGGCGCGCACGACGAGGTGGCGGACCTTCTCGGTGGAGAGAGACTTCATGGGCTCTTTGGCGCCTCCGGGCAACCGTCGGGCAGGCCGGCGAAGTCTTCGGCCTGCGCGGGGCACTTGTCGTGGCGGTCGTCGATGCCGTCCGTGTCGGCGTCGCCATCGGGGCACGCGTCGTCGGTGAAGCCGTCGACGGTGTCGGGGTCGTCGTCGCAGCTCGGGCTTCCGGGGCGCAGCGCGAAGGCCGGCGGCTCGGGCGGCTTCTCGGGATCGCACCCGCCGGACGCGATGGATCCGGCGTGGTGCGGGCATCGGTCGTCCTTGTCGAGCACGCCGTCCCCGTCGCTGTCGCGCTGCAGAGGCGCGTAGCGGATGCCGAGCATGAACCGGAAGCGCGGCGAGGTGATGGGCGCGTCGCTCGTGAGCGGCCCCCCGCCGCCGGCGTGCAGGACGAAGTCGCCGCCCGCGAGCGGGGCGGTGCGCGCCGCGAGCGCCCACTCCGACGGGGCGATGTGCTTGCCGTTCGGCGTGCTCACGAGCCCCTGCGCGCTCGGCTGCAGATCGTGCTGCTCGGCCGTGCCGTACAGCGTGCGCGCCTCGAGCATGACGGCGAGCAGCTCGCGCTTCGGGAGGAGGTCGTAGCCCACGCCGCCGCCGACCATCACCTGCGAGCCGATGCGCGCGCCCGCCAGCTCGGCGGTCGGGCGCAGCCGCGCGCCGAGCTCGACGCCCGCGAAGAGGCGACCCCAGCGCGCGTCGCCGGCGACGCTCGGGATGAACACCGCCGCGCGCTCGCCGGCGAGCGGATCGTCGTCGCCCGTCGGCGCCTTCGTCTCGAGGCGCGCGGTGACCGCGAAGAGCTGCCCGTTCGCCGACTCCGGCGCGACGCGCGCACGCGGGACGAGCGCGTAAGCGGCGCCGAAGCGCAGGTCGCGGACCGCGGTGTCCCGCAGCGTGGCGCCGCCGGTGATCGGCTCGACGCCGGCGCCGCCTTGCCCGAACGTCACGGGGAGCGCCACGTCGAGCTGAAGGCGCTGCGTGACGCCGTACGCCCAGAGGAACGTGCCGTTGACCTGATCATTGACGGCGTACTGGTTGCTGCCGCCGCCGCCGGGCGAGGGGAGGTGCAGCGTGATCGGTCGCGACAGGTACGTGCCGAAGAGGCCAAAGGAGACGCCCCCCTTGCCGACCGTCTCGGTGCCGCCGACGGTGAGCAGCTGCGAGGCGCCCGCGTGCGGCCAGAGCGTGTCGCTGTCGATGCAGGTGGAGACGAACGGGCTGCCGCAGTTCTTCGCGGCGAGCGCGCGCGGTGACGTCGTGGCGACGGTGACGAGCGCCGCGCCCGCGAGCGCGACAGTGACGAGGCCTCCTCGCATGCGTGAGGCAACCTACCACGGAGGCCGGCGGATTGGCGCGCGTCCCGAATGGACCGTTACGTTCGAACCGAGGTCGGCTCGCCTGCGGCGAGCACCATCGAAAAGGAGGGCGCCTGCGTCGACGGTCCCCGCATTCGGAGTCATGTAAGTGCACGCAACATGCCCACTGCGATTGGTGCGCCCGTGGCGAACCACCCAGGGCACGGCGAAAATGCAAGCCGTGAGAACGCTCGCGCAACCCGCGAAGAGTCTTCGACGCCGGGGGCTCGAAATCGGTAGCCCCGCCGCATCAGCGGAGCGGGGTCGATCCGATTCGCTCGCCGGTCGCCGTGCGCCACACGTGAACCGCGGCCTCGCCGATCCCTGCGAAGACCGACGCGTCCGGCGACGAAAAGAACCGGGTGGCGCCGCGCGGATCGAACGGCACCGTCTTCGGCGGCTTGCGCACGTCGAAGATCCGCGCGCCGGCGTCGCTGTTCAGGATCAGATGCGTACCGTCGTCGAGAGCGGCCGCCACCTCGTCGATGCCTCCATCGCCGGGCGACTCGTCGAGCACGGTGCACACGAGCGCTCGGGTGTCGACGCGCCAGACGCGAAGGTGGTCGGTCCACGCGGCCAGATGCTTCCCGTCGTGGGAGAAGACAACGCCGGGGCGGTCCACGTTGGCGCGCGCGCCGGCGTCCACAGCGGGGCAAGGCAGGTCGGCCACCCTCGTGCCGGTGGCGGCGGCGCGCAGCACGACGAGGCCGGACGCGTCCACGGTGGCCAGGAGCTCGCCATTCGGGGAGAACGCGGCGGCGAGGAGCGCGCCGCGCGGCTCGTCGACCCGCACGAGCGATCCGTCGGTGGCCACCACGGCCGCCCACTTCCCGCGCGCGACGAGGAGCGCGCGACTGTCGGCGCGCCACGCGACCAGCGGCTCAACGTCGGCGGGGTCCGCGGCCGCCTCGCTCGGCGCGTCCGCTCGGGCCCCGCCGTCCGTGGGGGCCGCGCCGCTCCGCGCCGCCCCGCCCGCGCCGCTCGGTGGCGCGGGGGCCTCCCGCCTCGCGTCGAGGGCGCGTGCGCCGCCACACGCCGCGACGAGGGCGCCGCAGAGCAGCGCGCGCGCAGTCAGAAGGATCGGGCTCATGAGGGACGGCGCAGCATCGCAGGTGGGGTGCGCTTCGTCACGAAGGGTCCGACGAACCGATTCTCGACCGAGAATCATGCCCGATGTTCTAGAAGAGCCATGTGGCCGGCTACCTCAGCGACGCGACGCCTCTCCTGCTCGGCAGCGGCTCGCCGCGTCGGCGCGAGATCCTGACGAGCCTGCGCGTGCCGCACGTCGTGCTCGCCGGCCAGGCGGACGAGACGGTGCACCCGGGCGAAGCGGCGGACGCGTACCTCGCGCGCGTGGCGCGGGCGAAGCTCGGCGCGGTGGTCCAGGTCCTGGCCGGCGTCCTGGCCGGCGCGCTGGCGGCGCGCGCGCGCGCGGTGCTCGTCGCCGACACGAGCGTCGTCGTCGACGGCGCGATCCTCGGCAAGCCGGCGGACGCGGACGAGGCGGAGCAGATGATCGCGCGCCTCGCCGGCCGAAGCCACGACGTCATGACCCGGTTCGCGATCGCGCTCCTTCCCCACGCGGATGGCGTCGCGCCGGCGCACGAGGAGACGGTCGTAACGCGCGTCACCTTCCGCGCGCTCTCGCCGCGCGAGATCCGCGCGTACGCGGAGAGCGGCGAGGGGCTCGACAAGGCCGGCGGCTATGCGGTGCAGGGGCTCGGCGCGGCGCTGGTGCCGCGCATCCATGGCTCTTACACGAACGTCGTCGGCCTCCCGGCGTGCGAGGTCGCCGCCGCGCTCGGCGCGCTCGGGCTCCTGCCGACGTGAAGCGCGCGGCGAGGGAGACGCTCGCCGTCTTCGGGGCGGCGCTCGCGGCGCGCGCGGCGTGGCTCGCGTGGGCGGGCGACGCGTTCCCGGCGGCGGCCGACGGCGTGTACTACGACCGGCTCGCGCACCGCCTCGCCGAGGGGCACGGCTACACGTGGGCGTGGCCCGACGGCGCGGTCACCGCGGCGGCGCATTACCCGGTGGGCTATCCGGCGATGCTCGCCGTCGCCTATGCCGCGCTCGGCGGCGCGCCCATCGTCGCCGGCGCGCTGAACGCGCTCATCGGCGCGCTCGCCGCGCTGGCGACGCATCGGCTGCTCCTCGCGGCGACGAGCCGATTCGCCGCGTACGCGGGCGCGATCGTCGTGGCCATCCACCCGGCGCTCGTGCCGTACACGTCC
>JAYVXL010000509.1:0-5134 GCA_043785185.1 Myxococcales bacterium | reverse complement strand
GGGCCGACGTAGATGAGGAACGGCGTCACCAGGCCGCCGAGCAAGAGGCCGCCGAGCGCCGGCTTGCACCACTCGGGGAGCGGCAGGCGCCGCGTCTGCGCCCGCACCCCGTCGAGCGCGCCGACGAAGACGGTCGCGACGATCGTGATGACCACCGCCATCAGCGCGTACAGCGGCAGGTGCGCGGGGACGAACGGGTAGCTCGTCGCGTGCGCGAACAGCGTCGACTCTCCGAAGAACGAGATGAACACCGAGTACGACACGACGCTCGCGAGGACGCTGGGGACGAGCGCGTCGGACTCGAAGTCGTCGCGGTGGAGCACCTCGACCGCGAGGAGCGCGGCGCCGAGCGGCGTCCGGAAGATGGCGGCCATGCCGGCGGCAGTGCCGGCGACGAGCAGGATGCGGCGCTCGCGCACGGTCACGCCGAGCGCGCGGCCGACGAGCGAGCCGATCGAGCCGCCGATCTGCATGATCGGCCCCTCGCGCCCGCCGGAGCCGCCGCTGCCCAGCGTCAGGATCGACGCGAGCGCCTTCACGAACGGCACGCGCCGCCGCACGTTGGCGCCGCGGTTGTGGAACGCGTCGATGATGGCGTCCGAGCCGCCGCCGCGCGTCTCGGGCGCGAGCTTCGACGACGCGATGCCGCCGAGCAGCGCGCCCACCGCCGGGAGGATGAAGATGAGCCACGGGTGGAACCGGCGCGCCGGTCCAGTGTCCATGAAGCGCTCCCCCTGCGCGCGGAGCGGCACGTAGCCGGCGAGGTCTTCGAGGAGCCACTTCTCGACGACCTCGAGCCCCCAGAAGAAGAGGGAGCCCGCGAGGCCGGCGGCGGCGCCGACGAGCGCGGCGTGAAGCAGCATCCGCCCGAGCAGCTGAAACTGCAGCGGCTCGGCGCCGCCCTTCGACGCGAACAGGTCGCGCAAGCGCTGACGCGCCGTCCGCGGCGGCGGCTTCGCTCCAAGGGCGAGCGCGCGAACCGCCTCGGAGCTCAGCGTCGGCGGTGGCTCTTTTTGGCTCATGTCTGGGCGACTCAGGCCCCCGTGCTTGACGGCGCCCGCCCCTTTCCTTATACGCCCTCCGCTCGCACATGACACAGCTCGCTGACAGCTTGGCTCCCGTAAAGACCGCGCAACGTGTCCGCGCCGCGGACCTCGTGGCGCTCACGAAGCCGCGCATCACGCTGATGGTCATCATCACGACGCTCGGGGGACTCTTCCTCGCCCGTCGCGCGGCGGCCGCCGAGTTCTCGGGCTGGACGGTGCTCTGGGCCGTCCTCGGCACCACGCTCGTCGTGGCCGGCGCCAACGCGCTCAACATGTACCTCGAGCGCCACATCGACGGAAAGATGGCGCGGACGAAGAACCGACCGCTCCCCGCCGGTCGCTTGAGCGCGCGCGTCGCCCTGTGGTTCGGCGTCGCGCTCTCCGCGGTGTCGGTGCCCATCCTCGCGATCGGCGTGAACCCGCTCACCGCGCTCCTCGCCGTCCTCGCGAACGTCAGCTACGTCCTCGCGTACACGCCGATGAAGCAGCGCTCGCACCACGCGCTGCTCGTCGGCGCGGTCCCCGGCGCGATCCCGCCGCTGCTCGGCTGGACGGCGGCGACCGGTCGGATCGACGCCGCCGGTCTCGTCCTCTTCGCGGTGCTCTTCATCTGGCAGGTGCCGCACTTCCTCGCCATCGCGATGTTCCGCCGCGAGGACTACGCGCGCGCGGGCCTCGTGGTGATGCCGAACGTCACCGGCGCGCGCGAGGTGAAGCACGCGATCGTTCGCTACTCGCTCGCGCTCGTGGGCGCGAGCGTCATGCTCGTCCCGCTCGGCCTCGCGCACACGGGCTACCTCGTGTCGGCGGGGCTCCTGGGCGCGGTGTTCTTCGGGTGGGGCTGCTGGGGCCTGCGCGAGTCGTGCGGGAACAAGTGGGCGCGGTCGCTCTTCGCGCTGTCGATCGTCTACCTCCTCCTCCTGTTCGTCGCGGTCGCCGTCGACCCGCTGGCCTAGCGAGGCGCGTGACCGCGCGGGGCATGACGTGAAGAAGGCCGCGGTCGTCGCGCTCTTCGCGGTCATGATCGCGCTCGGCGTGGTGATCGCGCGCATGGCGACGCGAGGCGACGGGCCCGACCTCGGCGCGTTCCACGGCGCGCGCCTCGGCATGACGGCGAGCGCCGTGCGCGAACGCTTCGAGGAGCCGTCGGTCGGCGCGTGGCACTCCTTGCCGGCGACCGGCGCGGGCGACGTCGTCCTCGAGTGGCGCGCCGCGCGCGGTCCGTCGACGGCGACGTTCGAGCTCCACAACGGGATGCTCGTCGCCGTCCGCGCGGTCGTCGGGCCGGAGGACGCCGAAGCGAAGAGGCCGCCCGTCGAGGTCTCGCGCGCCGTCGCCCGCACGCGCGAGGACTCCGCGCCGGGCGCGGTCACCGTCACCGTCCTCGCGCGCGACTGCCCGACGCACCACGCCGAGGCCGAGCGCATCTCCGCCGGGAAATGAGCTAGGTTTGCCGCCGATGCGCTGGGTGCGTCAGGATCCGTGGACCGAGGACGCGTGCGGCCAGTGCTGCGCGGCGATGCTCCTCGGGATCCCCAAGCGCGAGGCCGTCCGCCGCGTCGGCCACGCGCTCGGCACGACGACGCGCGAGATGGCCAAGGTCCTTCGCGACGGCGGCCTGCGGGTCGCCCCGCGCCTCCAGCGCGTCAAGAGCTCGCTCGCGATCCCGACCGAGCGCGCGCTCCTCCTCGGCACGTGGCGGCGCTACGCGCACTGGATGGTGTGGACCGAAGGTCGCCTCATCGATCCGGTCGAGGGCCCGTTCTTCGTCGCGAAAAAGCCCGTCCCGAGCTGGATCCGCGTGACGCACTACCTCGCCGTCGAGTGAGCCGCCACGGCCCGGCAGCCTTGGTCGGATTTCCCTACCATGCGCGGTAGACTCGCGCAGTGAGCCGCCGCGAAAACGCCCACGTCCGCTGCCCGCGCTGCCGCGTGCACGCGAGCCTTTGCGTGTGCGCGCTCGTCCCGCGCCTGGAGACGCGCACCCGGCTCGTGCTCGTCATCCACCGCTATGAGGACCGCAAGCCGACGAACACCGGCCGGCTCGCCGCCGCGTGCCTCACGCGCAGCGAGGTCGTCGTCCGCGGGCTTCTCCCGATTCGCGACGGCGTGCCGACGGAGGCGCCGTTCGCATGGCCCGAGGGCTCGCAGCCGCTGCTTCTTTTCCCTGCGGAAGACGCGGTGCCGCTCGCGGGATTCGTCAAGAGCGCGCGGCCGGTGACGCTGATCGTCCCCGACGGCAACTGGCGGCAGGCGGCGAAGATGCGCAAGCGCGTACCAGGCCTCGGCAGCGTGCCGTGCGTCTCGCTGCCCGACGGCGCCCCGACCGCGTACCGGCTGCGCTCCGAGCCGCAGAAGGGCGGCCTCGCGACGCTCGAGGCGATCGCGCGCGCGTTCGGCGTGCTCGAGGGGCCGGAGGTCGAGGCCGCGATGCTGCGCCCGTTCCGCGCGATGGTCGAGCGCACGCTCTGGGCGCGCGGCCAGCTCTCCGCGGAGGCCGTGCAAGACGGATTGCCCGCCGGCGTGCAGCGTCACGACCCCACGAGCGGCCTCGCCCGCGCGCGCGCGCAATAGCCGCAATCCTCGCAGACCAAGCCATGAACGAAGACGAGCTCACGATCGACGGCCTCACGCGCGACTGGAAGATCGCGCAGCGACGGCGCGGGCATCGTCACTCGACCGACGATCTGCTCACGGGGTGGTACGCGGCGGAGAAAGCGCCTCGGGCGACGCGCCTGCTCGATCTGGGGAGCGGCATCGGCTCGGTGGGTCTCCTCGCGCTCTGGCGCGCGCCGGCGGGGGCGACGCTGACGGCGGTGGAGGCGCAGGAGGTCAGCTTCGCGCTCCTCGAGCGGAACGTCGCGATGAACGGCCTCGGCGCGCGCGTGCGCGCCGTCCTGGGCGATTTGCGGGCGGTGCGCTTCCCCGGAGAGGCGTTCGATCTCGTCACGGGCAGCCCGCCGTATTTCGACACGCGCGCAGGCATCGTGCCGGCCGATTCGCAAAAGGCGCACGCGCGCTTCGAGCTGCGCGGCGACGTGCGCGACTATTGCGCCGCCGCGCGCGCGGCGATGGCGCCGGGGGCCTGCTTCGTCTTCTGCTTCCCCACGGCGCAGCGCGTGCGGGCCGAGCGCGCGTGCGAGGAGGCGCGCCTCCCCGTCGTCACGGCGCGTGACGTCGTGCCGCGCCTCGGCGCCGCGCCGCTGTTCTCGCTCTTCGCGTGCCGCCGCGCCGAGGACGACGGGCCGCCGCGCGCCGAAGAGCCGACCTATGTCGTGCGCGACGCGCAAGGCGCGCAGACCGCCGAGCACGCCGCCGCCCGCGCCTCGTTCGGGATGGGCGACCGCTGACCGGCCGCGCCTCCTCGCCGCGGAGCCGGAGCGCCGAGGCCGCGCGGGTCGAGCACGGTCGCGGCGATCGCGTAGCATCGCCTCCGTGAGCACCCGGCCGCCCACGCCAAGGAAGCTCGGCTTCTGGCCTCTCGTCGGCGCGCTGTACTTCATGGTCTCCGGCGGCCCGTTCGGCCTCGAGGAGCTCGTGCAAAAGCTCGGCTTCGCCGGCGCCATCGCGTGCCTCGTCGCGACGCCGATCGTCTGGAGCCTCCCCGTCGCGCTCCTCGTCGGCGAGCTGGGGGCCGCGCTCCCGGAGGAGGGCGGCTACTACGCGTGGGTGCGCCGCGCGCTCGGGCCGTTCTGGGGCTTTCAGGAGGCGTGGCTGTCGATGGTCGCCAGCGTCTTCGACATGGCGATCTACCCGACGCTCTTCGTCTCCTACGTCGGCCGCCTGTGGCCCGAGGCCCAAGCGCACGCGCTCTTGATCGAGCTCGTCTTCATCGCAGCGTCCGTCACGTGGAACCTGCGCGGCGCGAAGGCGGTCGCCGACGGCTCGGTGGCGCTCACGTTCCTTCTCCTCGTGCCGTTCGCCGTCCTCTCGCTGGTCGCCGTCGCGCACCGCGCGCCGGAGCCGCCGCCTGCGCACCCGACGAGCGGCGACCTCCTCGGCGGCCTCCTCATCACGATGTGGAACTACATGGGATGGGACAACGCCTCGACGATCGCCGCCGAGGTCGACCGGCCCGAGCGCACCTA